>NZ_JBEPAK010000027.1:0-41498 GCF_040298565.1 Kitasatospora sp. NPDC001539
CCCGTCGCGATCACCGCGACGGGCCCTCGGGCGCTGCTGCTCCGGACGACCTGCCCCCGGGCCCCTCGGTCCCGGATCCCTCGGGTCCCTCGGACCAGCGGGACCCGTCAGATCCAGGGGAACCAGGGCTTAGTGGTCGTTCCCCCCTTTGGGGTTGGGGGGTGTGGAGAAGGGGTCGCCCCCTTTGGTCGGATCGGCCGCCCTGGTGAACAGCTGGACCTGGGTGTTCGGGTCCAGCTGGGTGCCGGCGCCCGGGTTGCTCATCTGGACGATCGCGTTCGGGTCCTGCGGGCCCACCACGGTGTAGCTCAGACCGGCCTTCTGGAGCTGGCTGATGGCGTCCGACAGCTTGACGTTCTGCAGCGGCGGGACGGTCGCCTTGTCCGGCGCCTTGTAGACGACCAGCGAGATCTTCGTGCCGGCCGGGGCCTTGGTGTTGGGGGCGACCGACTGCGAGGCGACCTGGTTGACCTTGGTCGGGTCGTTGGTCGGCGTGGTCTTGGAGGCGTCGACCTGGAAGCCGAGGTTCTGCAGCTGGGACTGCGCGTCCTCCTTCTGCGCGCCCACCACGTTCGGCACGGTCTGCTTGGTCTTGCCCTGCGACACGGTCAGCTTGACCGGGGCGCTCGGGTCGGCGCTGGCGTTCGCCGCCGGGTCCTGGGCGGTGACGTTCTCCTGCGGAGCGGTGTCGTCGTCCTTGTACTCGGTGGTGACGTTGGTGAAGCCGGCGTCGGCGAGCGCCTTGGCGGCCTGGTCCTTGGTCTTGCCGACCACGTTCGGCACCTGGGCCTTGGCCGGGCCGGAGGAGAGCTGCACCGTGACGGTGCCGTTCTCGGCGACCTGGCCGCCCGCCGCCGGGTTCTGGGTGCAGACCTGGTCCTTCTTGACGTTGGTGTCCGGGCAGGCGATCTTGTCGCCCTCGGTCACCACGAGCTTGGCGCCCGCGGCCGTCTTGGCCTCGGCCAGGGTCTTGCCCACCAGGTTCGGCACGGCCACCTTCGGGGTGTCCTTGCCGCCCTTGTCGCTGAACATGGCCTGGGCCACGAAGAAGGTGCCGACCAGGACCAGCACGGCGGCCACCGCCAGCACGATCCAGGAGGTGTTGCTCTTCTTCGGCCGGTCCTCGCCGCGCCGGCCGCCGCCCTGGCCGTAACCGTCGTCGTAGCCGTCGTGGCCGCCGCCGGCCGGGGTGCCGCCGTAGGTCTGGCCGTAGCCGTCGTCCTGGTAGCCGCCCTGGCCGTAGCCGGGCTGCGCGGAGGCCTGCGGCAGGACGGTCGTCGGGCCGCCGCCGGGCTGCTGCGGCAGCACGTTGGTCTGGCCGTACGGGTCGTGCTGCTGCGGGTAGCCGTTCTGGTCGTAGCCGTAGCCGGCGCCCATGCCGTAGGCGGCGGCCTGCTGGGCGGCGGCGACCGGGAGGCCGTCGAGGAAGCGCTCGATGTCGTCGCGCATCTCGTCGGCGGTCTGGTAGCGGTAGTCGCGGTCCTTGGCGAGCGCCTTCAGCACGATCGCGTCGACCTCGGGGCGCACCTCGGGGTCGAAGACGGACGGCGGCTGCGGCTCCTCCCGGACGTGCTGGTAGGCCACCGCGACCGGCGAGTCGCCGACGAACGGCGGGCGCACGGTCAGCAGCTCGTAGAGCAGGCAGCCGGTGGAGTACAGGTCGGAGCGGGCGTCGACCTGCTCGCCCTTGGCCTGCTCGGGGGAGAGGTACTGGGCGGTGCCGATGACGGCCGACGTCTGGGTCATGGTCATCCCGGCGTCGCCCATCGCCCGGGCGATGCCGAAGTCCATCACCTTGACGTTGCCCTGCCGGGTCAGCATGACGTTGGCCGGCTTGATGTCCCGGTGCACGATCCCGGCCCGGTGCGAGTACTCCAGGGCCTGGAGGATGCCGATGGTCATCTCCAGCGCCCGCTCGGGCAGCAGCCTGCGGCCGGAGTGCAGCAGCTCGCGCAGCGTCGAACCCTCGACGTACTCCATCACGATGTACGGGATGGAGATGCCGTCGATGTAGTCCTCACCGGTGTCGTACACGGCGACGATCGCGGGGTGGTTCAGGGACGCCGCCGACTGCGCCTCGCGGCGGAAGCGGGCCTGGAACGACGGATCCCGGGCCATGTCGGCCCGGAGCGTCTTCACTGCGACGGAACGGCCGAGCCGGGTGTCATGGGCGAGGTACACCTCGGCCATGCCGCCGCGTCCGAGGACGCCGCCGAGCTCGTACCTGCCGCCTAGGCGACGAGGCTCTTCCATAGTTCCGACCCTCTCCCTCACCCGCCGGTGAGGTTGTGACGTAGGTGTCCCCGCACGCTCTGGGTGACGCCGCGCGCGCTCCGGCCGGTTCTCCGGCCGGGCCGTGCGCGGCCTCGCGGGCGGCAACGGGCACACCCGCTGCTGGCGGATACGCTACCGGTCGCACCCCACCGGACCGGAGTCAGCCGTCGGCCGATATCAGACCGGTATCCGGAAGGGGGTGCCGATCGTGACATTCGCCTCACCCTCGGCGGTGCGGCCTACTTGCCGAGGGCGGCCTGCATCACCGCCTTGGCGATCGGGGCCGCGAGGCGCCCACCGCTGATGCCGTCGCGGTTGTCGGAGCCGTCCTCGACGACGACCGCGACCGCGACCGACTGGCCGTCCGGGGCCTTCGCCCAGGAGGTGAACCACGCGTAGGGCAGGGCGGAGTTGTTCTCGCCGTGCTGCGCGGTGCCGGTCTTGCCGCCCACCTGCAGCCCCGGGATCTGGGCGTTCTTGCCGGTGCCGTCCTGGACCACCGAGACCATCAGGTCCTGCATCTTCTGCGCGGTGGCCGGGCTCATCGCCTGGGAGAACTGCTTCTCGGTGTGCTTGGAGATGGTGGTCAGCGAGGCCGAGCGCTCCGAGTCGACCAGGTACGGCTGCATCAGGCTGCCGTTGTTGGCGATCGCGGCGGAGACCATGGCGACCTGCAGCGGGGTGGCCCGGGTGTCGTGCTGGCCGATCGAGTCCTGGGCGGTGCCGTCCAGGCTGGCGCTGTTCGGGAAGATGCTCTTCTCGGCCCGGACCGGGGTGTCGATGGTGCTGTTGAAGCCGAACTTCTCGGCCTGCGCCCGCATCTTCTCCTTGCCCAGGTCCGCACCGATCTTGGCGAAGACCGTGTTGCAGGACTGGTCCAGCCCGGACTTGACCGTGGCGTTCTCGCAGCGCTCGTTCGGGCTCTCGTTCTTCAGCGGGGTCTGGGTGCCCGGCAGGATGTACGGCTCCGGGGTCGACGTGGTGTCGTCGATGCTCTGGAACATGCCGTTCTCGAACGCGGCGGTCGCGGTGACCAGCTTGAACGTCGAGCCGGGCGGATAGGTGTACTTCAGCGCCCGGTTGTCCATCGGCTTGTTCGGGTCGGCGTTGAGGGCCTTCCAGGCGTCCCCGTCGTCGTTGCCGGCGATGGTGCCCGGGTCGTAGGACGGGGTGGAGACCAGGGCCAGGATCGCGCCGGTCTTCGGGTCGAGCGCGACCACCGCGCCCTTCTTGTCGCCCATGGCGTCGAAGGCGGCCTTCTGGACCTTGGCGTTGATCGTCGTGACGACGTCGCCGCCGCGCTTCTGCTCGCCGGTCAGCATGTCCAGCGTGTTGCGGAAGAACAGCCGGTCGTCGGTGCCGGAGAGGATGCCGTCCTCCAGGTTCTCCAGCCCGTTGGAGCCGAAGGCCTGCGAGGAGTAGCCGGTCACCGGTGCGTACATCGGGCCGTCGACCCAGGAGCGCTTGTACTTGTAGCGCAGGCCGTTCACGAAGTCCGACCTCGTCACCGGCTGGCCGCTGACGATGATGTTGCCGCGCGGGTGGGCGTAGCGGTCGTACAGCTGGCGCTTGTTGTTCTTGTTGGTCGCCAGGGCGTCGGCCTGGACGCCCTGGACCCAGTTGGTGCGCACCATCAGGGCGAGGATCAGCACGAGGCAGAAGATCGAGACCCGGCGGATCGGCTTGTTCATCGGACGGGTCCTCCCTGGCCCTCGGTGGCCGGGGCCGGTTCGGCCCCGGGGCGGCGGGCGCTGTCGCTGATCTTCAGCAGGATCGCGACCAGCGCCCAGTTGGCGACCACGGACGAACCGCCCTGGGCGAGGAACGGCATGGTCATACCGGTCAGCGGGATCAGTCCGGTGACCCCGCCGGCCACGACGAAGACCTGGAGGGCCATCGCCGAGGAGAGGCCGACGGCGAACAGCTTGCCGAACGGGTCCCGGGCGGCGATGGCGGTGCGCAGGCCGCGCTGCACCAGCAGGGCGTACAGCAGGAAGATCGCCATCAGGCCGGTGAGCCCGAGCTCCTCGCCGAAGGAGCCCAGGATGAAGTCGCTCTTCGCGGCGAAGTTGATCAGCCAGGACCGGCCCTGGCCCAGCCCCGAGCCGGTCACCCCGCCGGAGCCGAGCGCCATCAGCGACTGGCCGATCTGCTCGGTGGAGCCCTTGGGCGGGTTCGGGGAGAAGGCGGCCATCGGGTCGAGCCAGGCGTCGATGCGCACCTTCACGTGGCTGGTGGTCGTGGCCACCGCCACCGCGCCGCCGACCGACATCAGCAGGCCGAACAGGATCCAGCTGGTCCGCTCGGTGGCGACGTAGAGCATCACCACGAACAGGCCGAAGAACAGGAAGGACGTGCCGAGGTCGTTCTCGAAGATCAGGATCAGCAGGCTGAGCAGCCAGATGACCACGATCGGTCCGAGGTCGCGGCCGCGCGGCAGGTACAGGCCCATGAAGCGGCGGCTGGCCAGCGCCAGGGCGTCCCGCTTGACCATCAGGTAGCCGGAGAAGAACACGGTCAGGACGATCTTGGCGAACTCACCGGGCTGGATGGAGAAGCTGCCCATCCGGATCCAGATCTTGGCGCCGAAGTCCTCCGCCCGGGCCGGGAAGAAGGCCGGCGCGGCGAGCAGGACCAGCGCCACCACCATCGAGATGTAGGTGTAGCGCTGGAGCACCCGGTGGTCCTTCAGCAGCACCATCACGCCGATGAACAGGGCCACCCCGAGGGCGGACCAGACCAGCTGGTTCTTCGCCGCCGGGAAGTTGCCGCTGAGCAGCTTCCCCGCCTTGTCGAGCCGCCAGATCATCACCACGCCCAGGCCGTTCAGCAGGGTGGCGATCGGCAGCATCAGCGGGTCCGCGTACGGCGCGAAGCGGCGCACCAGCAGGTGCGCGACCAGGGCCAGCGAGCCCATCCCCAGGCCGTAGCCGAGCATCCCCGCGGGCAGCTCGGAGTCCATCGCCAGGCCCACGTTGGCGTAGGCCAGCATCGGCAGCAGGACGGCGAAGGCCAGCAGCGCCAGCTCGGTGTTGCGCCGGTTCGGTGCGCCCTGGAGGGAGATGGTGGTGTTGCCCCGGCGCCGCGGCACGGCGCGTCCGGCCGCCGCCCGGCGCCGGCCGCCGGTGCGACCGGTGTCGCCGCTCAGGTCGTAGCTGCTCACGTGGTGACCGCTCCCTGACGGCCGGCCGGCCCGCTGCGGGCGGACCTATGTCGGATCACGGACGTCACTGCTTCGGGCAGGATTCGGCCCGGCTGCGGTCCTCGTCGCTCAGCTGGGGCGGCTGGGCCTGCTCCCCCGGGGAGCCGGCCGCCGGCGGCGTGGCGTTCTGCGTCGGGGCGGACGTCCCCGGAGCGGCCGTGCCCGGGGTGGCCGGCGTGGTCGGGGTCGGCGTGGTGGTCGGGGCCGCGGCGCCCGGGGCGCGCGGGGTCTTCTCCTTCTCGCCCGGGACGGCCGGGGTGGCGGCCACGAACGAGGCCTTGGTGGTCTGGGTCGCCTGCGCCGCCTGGGTCGGCTGGGTGCCCTGCGCGGCGCCCGCGGTGGTGAGGCCGGCGGCCTTCTGGCACAGCTGCGCCCAGCCCTTGAGGTCCTGCACCGTCGTGTCGGCCTCCTTGCGGCTGCCGACGGAGATGGTCTTGTTCACGTGGGCGAGCTGGTCCTGCGGCAGCCACTTCAGCGGGATGTCGGAGTACGCGGTGTCCACCGAGGACAGGCTCAGCCCGGCCAGGTTCTGGTTGATGCCCTGGTAGAGCGCGACGTGGTCGCCCTCCGCGCCGATGTAGTACTGGTCCTGGGTCCACCGGTAGCCGAAGTACCCGGCGCCGCCGATCAGGCCGAGCGTGACCAGGACGGCCAGCGGGACGGTCAGGCCCCGGCGCTTGCGCTTGGCGGGCTGCTCCTCGTCGAAGTCCTCGGTGCCGTACACGGAGGGTTCGGCGGAGCCGTAGCCGTACCCGCCCTCGTAGCCCTCCGCGGGGCCGAAGCCGGGGCCGTAGCCCTCCTCGTAGCCCTCGGCGGGGCCGAACGAGCCCTGGGGGCCGCGGCCCAGGCCCGCGGCGCGGCCGGCCGGGGTGTCGGCGATCGAGCGGTCGGCGGCGGCCGAGGACGGCGGGGCGTCGGCGACCGCGCCGACCACCACCGGGACGTCGTTGAACTGGCCGCTCATGGTGTCCGTGGCGCCGACGTCGATGACGTCCGCCACGATGCAGGTGATGTTGTCCGGGCCGCCGCCGCGCAGGGCGAGCTGGATCAGCTCCTGGACGGTCTGCTCGGGCGAGTAGAAGCTGCCGAGGGTGTCCTGGAGGGTCTGGTGGCTGACCGGGCCGGAGAGGCCGTCGGAGCAGATCAGGTAGCGGTCGCCGGCCCGGACCTCGCGGATCGACAGGTCGGGCTCGACCTGGCCGCGGCCGTCCAGGGCCCGCATCAGCAGCGAGCGCTGCGGGTGGGTCTCGGCCTCCTCGGGCGTGATCCGGCCCTCGTCGACCAGGCGCTGCACCCAGGTGTGGTCCTGGGTGATCTGCACCAGGGAACCGTCGCGCAGCAGGTAGGCGCGGGAGTCGCCGACGTGCACCAGGCCCATCCGCTGGCCCGTCCAGAGCATGGCGGTCAGGGTGCAGCCCATGCCCTCCAGCTGGGGGTCCTCCTCGACCATCTGCCGGAGCCGGTCGTTGGCGCCCTGGACGGCGTCACCCAGCAGGGTCAGCAGGTCGGCGCCCGGCACGTCCTCGTCCAGTCGGACGATCGAGCCGAGCACCTCCGAGGACGCGACCTCGCCGGCCGCGGCACCGCCCATGCCGTCGGCCACGGCCAGCAGCCGCGGCCCGGCGTAGCCGGAGTCCTCGTTCCCCTCCCGGATCAGTCCCTTGTGGGAGCCGGCGGCGAAGCGCAGCACCAGGGTCATGCGACCTGTGCCCCCCTCTGGGTCTTGGACGGGATGCTTGCCCTCATGCGCTACTACTTCCGCAGTTCGATGACGGTCCTGCCGATACGGATCGGCGTGCCCGGCTGGAGCGGGGTGGGCGCGGTCAGGCGCTGCCGGTCCAGATAGGTGCCGTTGGTGGAGCCTAGATCCTCGACCGTCCACTGCCCAGTCTGATCGGGATAGATCCTGGCATGCCGGGAGGACGCGTAGTCGTCGTCGAGCACGATGGTGGAGTCGTGCGCGCGGCCCAGCGTGATGGTCTGGCCCTGCAGTGCGACGGTGGTCCCGGCCAGCGAGCCCTGCACCACGACGAGCTGGGTCGGGGCGCCCCGACGGCGGCCGCCGCCCTGGGTCTGGCCCGCGGCGGACCCGCCGGCGGCGGGTGCCTGACGGCCGGCGGCCGGGGCGGCCGCGGCGGCGCCCGGTGCGGCGCCGGCGCCGCGGCGGGAGGTGCGGGGGTTCACCTTGGTGCCGAACAGGTCGCTGCGGATCACCTGGATCGCGACGATGACGAACAGCCACAGCACGGCGAGGAAGCCCAGCCGCATGACCGTGAGGGTCAGTTCTGACATGACCGTCCCGCCAGTCGGTGAGCGAGGCGCGCGAACAACTCGGACACTACCCTTCGACCTGCCGGTAGACGATGGTGGTGGAGCCCACGACGATTCGGGAGCCGTCGCGGAGCGTAGCGCGCTGGGTGTGCTGCCCGTCCACCACGATGCCGTTCGTGGACCCCAGGTCGAGCACCATCGACGGGGTGCCGGGCCGGATCTCGGCGTGCTTGCGGGAGACCCCGGGGTCGTCGATCCGCACGTCCGCCTCGGTCGAGCGGCCGAGCACGCAGGCCGCGCCGGAGATCTGGTGGCGGGAGCCGTTCACCTCGATCCAGCGGCGCACCGAGGCGCCGTGCCCGGCGCCGGGGAAGGCGCGGACGTTGCCGCCGGCCGGCTGGGCCGGGGGCACCGCCGGGGGCGCGGGCGGCGGCGGGGGCGCGTCGTACTGCCCGGCGCCGCCCTGCTGCCACGGCGCGCCGGGGGCCGGGGCGGCCGGCTGGCGGTCGTAGCCGGGCTGCGGCGGGGCGTACTGCGGGGGCTCCTCGGCGGCCAGGGTGCGGCTGCGCACCCGGTAGAGGCCGGTGTCCAGGTCGTCGGCCTTCTCCAGGTTCACCTGGAGCGGGCCCATGAAGCTGTACCGCTGGGCCTCGGCGTACTCGCGGACCATCCCGGCGAGTTCGGTGCCGAGCTGGCCCGAGTAGGGGCTGAGCCGCTCGAAGTCGTGCGGGCTGAGCTCGACGATGAAGTCGTTCGGCACGACGGTGCGGTCGCGGTTCCAGATGCTGGCGTTGTTGTCGCACTCGCGCTGCAGGGCACCGGCGATCTCCACGGGCTGGACCTCGGACTTGAACACCTTGGCGAAGGTGCCGTTGACGAGACCCTCCAGTCGCTGTTCGAACTTCTTCAGCATTCCCATGGGGCACCCCCTTCCAGGGTTCGTTCGCCTGCCTGCCGGCCGGATCCCTCCGTGGAGCGGTCCTGCGGTGGGTCGGTCGCGCCTACTTGCGGTACTTCCGTACTGATCGTATCCACGCCGGGCCCTTCCGTACGGTTCCCGGACCGCGTCGTCCCGGGGGGTGGGCTCGGACACACAGGGTGACGCATTCCGGGTGCGGCACGCCAGGTGTGCCGGTCGGAGCCGCCCTTCCTCCTTCCCCGTCCGTGCGTCGCGCACCCGTTCGGATGCGGTCGGTCTCCCCCGGATACGGATTCGGAGCCGCCGCCCAGGTCGTGCTACTGTTTTCCACGTCGGAAGGGCCGCCCGGAAGGGAAGCCGGACCGAGGAAGTGTGAAGGCCACATGGTACCGAGCACCTCCGAGGGAAGGTCGGCACGGAAGACGACACCCATGCGCGGGTGGCGGAATAGGCAGACGCGCTGGATTCAGGTTCCAGTGCCCGAAAGGGCGTGGGGGTTCAACTCCCCCCTCGCGCACAGCGAAGCCCCGCAGATCTTCGGATCTGCGGGGCTTTCTCGTTCTCCGGCACCGCGGTCGGGGTGCCGGTGGGTCGCGGGCCGGGTGCCGAAGGGCCGGCGGGCCGCGGGCCGGGCGGCCGGTTCAGGAGCGGGTGTCGGGCAGTTCGGCGCGGACCTCGAAGCCGCCGTCCCGGGTGGGGCCGGCGGTGAGCGTGCCGCCGAGCAGCTGGGCCCGCTCGCGCAGCCCGACCAGTCCGTGGCCGCCGCCCGGCAGGGTCTCGGACGGACGGACCGGCGGCGCCTCGTTGCGGACCTCGACCCGCAGCCGGCCGCCCCTCGCCCGGACCCTCACGTGCACCACCGCCGCCGGGGCGTACTTGGTGATGTTGGTGAGCGCCTCCTGGACGGTGCGGTAGGCGGCCCGCTCGACCGCCTCCGGCCAGGGGTGGTCGCCGGGGTCGAGCTCGGTCTCGGCGGTCAGGCCGCTCTCCTCGATCAGCCGGGGCAGGTCCGCCAGCCGCGGCTGCGGGGCGAGCGGGGCGTCCGGCAGCGGACCGCCGGTGCCGCGCAGCACCCCGACCATCTGGCGCAGCTCGTCCAGGGTCCGCACGGACAGTTCGCGGATGGTGCGGGCGACCGTCGCGGCGGCCGGGTCGGCGGTGCTCACCTGGAGCGCGCCGGCCTGGATGCTGATCAGGCTGACCTGGTGCGAGACCACGTCGTGCATCTCCCGGGCCAGCCGGCCGCGCTCGCTGATCAGCACCCGCTCGGCGAGCAGCCGGCTCTCCCGCTCCTGGCCGCGGGTCAGCTCCTCCAGACGGGCGGCCAGCTCCCGGCGGGTGCGGGCGAGCAGCCCGGTGGCGGCCGGACCGGCGGCCAGCATCACGGACTGGATGGCGTCCAGGGCGCTGGCCCGGCTCAGGTCGATCGGGGTGTCGGGCAGCGGCCAGTGGAAGAAGGAGACCAGCGCGAAGAGGGTCCCGCAGGGGATCAGCAGCCGGGGGCGCGAGCGCTCGACGGCCACCGTGTAGACGGCGGTGATCGGGGCCAGCCAGATGAACTCGACCCAGCTGCCGGGCATGGTGAGCAGGAACACCGTCACCGGGAAGCGGCGGCGCCAGAACAGCGCGACGGCGGCCAGCGCGGACAGGGACAGCTGCCACCAGGTGGCGTTCCGGGCCACCAGCGCGGTGTCCATCAGGGAGTACAGGACGGGCAGCAGCAGCATCAGCCACGGCGCGGTGCACCAGGCCGGCAGCCGACGGGACGGCAGCTGGTCGGCGGCCGTCATGCCCCGTCGCCGGGCTTGGGCCGCACCAGGCCGGCCCGGTGGGCGAGCACGGCGGCCTGCACCCGGTTGGCGGCGCCGAGCTTGCCGAGGATCGCGCTGATGTGGTCCTTGACCGTGCCGGTGCCGAGGAAGAGCCGGTCGGCGATCTCGGCGTTGGACAGGCCCTCGCCCAGCAGGGCGAGCACGTCGAGCTCCCGGCCGGTGAGGGTGCGGGCCAGCGCGGTGGCCTCGGCGTCCGGGCCGCCGCCGTCCACGTAGCCGCCGATCACGGTGCGGGTGACGGTCGGGGAGAGGATGTTGCCGCCGGCCGCGAGCACCCGGACGGCGTGCACCAGCTGCTCGGGCGCGGTGTCCTTGAGCAGGAACCCGGCCGCGCCGGCCCGCAGCGCGGTGCCGATGTACTCGTCGGTGTCGAAGGTGGTGAGCATCGCCACGGCGGGCGGGTCGGGCAGGGCGCGCAGGCGGCGCAGCACGGAGATGCCGTCGAGGTCCGGCATCCGGATGTCGAGCAGCACCACGTGCGGGCGCAGGCGCTGGACGTGCTCCTCCGCCTGCCCGCCGGAGCAGTCGCCGACCACCTCGAGGTCTGGCGCGGAGCCGACGATCAGGCCCAGGCCGGAGCGGACCAGGATCTCGTCGTCGACGATCAGCACGCGGGTGGTGGTGATGGTGCCTCCTCGGTTCGGGCGGCCGGGTCGGGGCGGTCCGCGTGGGTCGCTTCGCGCTTCGAGAGTAGGGGTAGGGGCGGCGGGCTGCCGAACGCATGGGGGGTGCCCGACCCCCGCCGTTCGGCGGGGGTGGGAATCCGCTACCCGGTTCACGTAATTCTCAGGAACGGTGGGCAACCATGGAGTTGGCTGCCTTTTTCCGGCCTACCGCTCTCCCCGTGGGCGGCCGGTGGGCGGGGGCGGCCGGTCAGTCCGTCGGCCCCGAGCGGGTGTCCGGCGCCGGGCCGTGTGCGGATGCGCCCCACCATCTGATCGTTTGGAATTGAGCTGTGTCGTCCACTGTGAAGCCGGAGCCGTCCGCCGCGACCACCGGGCCCCGGCCCGTCGGGCTGCTCGAGCGCTGGCGTCCGAGGGCCGCCGTGGCCTCGGTCTGGTACCTGCGCCTGCTGGCGCTGCTGAACCTGGCCACCGTGCTGCTCGTGCCGTGGGGCAACCAGGTCACGGAGCACAACGAGGGTGAGTACTTCACCCCGTACCTGATGACCTCCGGCCTGGCGGCCGCGGTGCTGTCGGTCTTCCTCGCGATCGCGATGCGACGCCGCAAGCGGGCCGCGTGGATCTTCAACACGGCGCTCGGCGGCCTGTTCGCGCTGCTGTACCTGGCGGTCATGGTGCTGCCCGACGAGCGGTTCAACCGCCACCCGCTCAACTACGTCTCGACTGTGCTGACCTGCCTGTTCGTGCTGGCGCTGCTGATCGGGCGGAAGGAGTTCACCTCCAAGGGCGACCGTTCCAACCCGAAGACCGCGGCGGCGACCTTCGTGGGCGGGCTGGTGGTCGGCGGGGTGCTCGGCGCGCTGCTGGTCTGGCTGACCAACGAGCTGGGCGGTGCGGGGTTCTGGGACCTCTTCCGCTACTCCGTCGGCCGGATGATCACCATCACCCCGTCCCAGCACCTGCGTTCGGTGATCTCCGCGCCGACCTGGGTGAACGCCCTCATCAACGCGATGGGCGCGGTGCTGTTCCTGCTGGTGCTCTACGTGGCCTTCCGCAGCCCGCGCGGCAAGGAGCTGCTCACCCCGGAGGACGAGGCGAGGCTGCGCGACCTGCTGGACAAGCAGGGGGAGCGGGACTCGCTGGGCTACTTCGCACTGCGCCGGGACAAGGCCGTGATCTTCTCCCCCAGCGGCAAGGCGGCGGTGACCTACCGGGTGGTCGGCGGGGTCTCGCTGGCCTCGGGCGACCCGATCGGCGACCCGGAGGCCTGGCCCGGCGCGATCGACGCCTGGCTGGCCGAGGCGCGCGAGCACGCCTGGGCGCCGGCCGTGATGGGCGCCTCCGAGGAAGCCGGCGTGATCTACGCCCGGCACGGGCTGGACGCGCTGGAGCTGGGCGACGAGGCGATCGTCGAGCTGGACGAGTTCTCGCTGGACGGCCGCGCGATGCGCGTCGTCCGGCAGGCGTACAACCGGGTCAAGCGGGCCGGTTACACGGTGCGGATCCGCCGCCACGAGGACATCTCCGAGGAGGAGATGGCGCAGCTGGTGGCCAAGGCCGACGAGTGGCGCGACGGCGCGACCGAGCGCGGCTTCTCGATGGCGCTGGGCCGACTCGGCGACCCGGCCGACGGCCGCTGCGTGATGCTGGAGTGCCACGACGGGACCGGCGAGCTCGCGGCGCTGCTGAGCTTCGTGCCGTGGGGGCCGGACGGGCTCTCGCTGGACCTGATGCGCCGGGCCCGGGACACCGAGAACGGCCTGATGGAATTCATGGTGATCGAGCTGCTGCAGCGCGCCGAAGAGGTGGGGCTGAAGCGGGTCTCGTTGAATTTCGCGATGTTCCGCTCGGTCTTCGAGCGCGGTTCCCGGTTGGGTGCCGGACCGGTGCTGCGGCTGTGGCGCTCCGTCCTCGGGTTCTTCTCCCGCTGGTGGCAGATCGAGTCGCTCTACCGCGCGAACGCGAAGTACCGGCCGATCTGGGAGCCGCGCTACCTGCTCTTCGAGAAGAGCAGCGAGATCCCCCGGATCGGCATCGCGAGCGCGCGGGCCGAGGGGTTCATCGTCGCGCCGAGACTGCCCGCCCTGTTCCGTCGCCGGCATTCCGGGACCGCCGTGGCGGCGCCCCGGGTACCGGTGGCGGCGCGGGACGGGAAGGGGTAGCCCTCCGTCGGGGGGCGGAGGGGGCCACTCGGACGGATGGGGGATCCGGTGGGGGGATGGTTCTCCCCCCTGAGGATGACGTGAATCCCCATCCATGGCGATGTCTCGTTCTTAACCGGCTTCTAATGTGGGAGTAGTCGAGAATCTCAGGGATTCAGGAGAAACGGTTGTGAATCACAGGGCCCACGCGGGGGGCGTGCGAAAGGGGCCGCTGGCGCTAGCCGGTGCGGCCGCTCTCGCCGAGTGGGGCACGTTGTACGCGACGGTCCGGGGTGCGGTGGTGCGGAAGAAGTTCGCCGCGTTTCCGCTGGCCAGCGTGGCGACGTTTCTGATCCTGCTGTTCAGCATCGTCCAGCACCTGCCGGGCGGTGAGCGTTTCGTCAACAACATCGGGGTGGTGCGGGCGGCGCTGCCGCTGGAGGTCTCGCTGCTGCGGACGCCGCTGTCGCTGTACGTGCCGGCGCTGGACCTGCCGGTCTGGGGGGCGCTGGCCCAGGTGTTCGTGGTCTTCGCGATCGCCGAGGTCGTGCTCGGCCGGCGGCTGACCCTGGTGATCGCCTACGCGTGCACCCTGACGGGCACGCTGTTCGCCCGCGTCGGGGTGGCGATCGGGCCGGGCCACCTGTTCGGCTTCCCGAAGTGGGTGGCCTACGTGCGGGACACCGGGCCGTCGGCCGCGGTGGTGGCGCTGGCGATCTGCATCGCGTTCCGCTGCCGGGCCTGGTTCACCGCCGGGCTGGTGGTGGTGCTGATGGTCGGTGAGGCGGTCGTGCTGCCGAACCTCGCCGGTCTGGAGCACGTGGTCGCGGTGATCACCGCGCTGCTGATCGCCGTCTCAGTCGAGGTCTTCGGGGACTTCTGGCCCCGGGTGCTGGCGGGGGTGGGCGCGGCCACCTCGGTGGCCGCGGTCGCCTCCCGGGAGGTCGCGGTGGAGGCCGGACGGCGCCGCCCGGCCGGGGCCGTCATCCCGTGAGCGGGCTGCCCGGGGCCGTCATGCCGTGAGCCCGCCCGCGTGCCGTCGGGCGGCCGTCAGGCGTGCGGGAGCAGGAGCTCGAACCAGACGACCTTGCCCACCGCCTTGCGGGCGGTGCCCCAGCGTTCGGCGAGCTTGGTGACCAGGGTGAGGCCCCGGCCGGTCTCGCCGAGCTGCTCGGCCGGCTCCAGCGAGGGCAGGTTGTGGTTGTCGTCGCTGACCTCGACCAGCAGCTTGTCGACCCGGATCAACTGGAGCTGGACGGTGTCCCGGGCGACCCGGACGGCGTTCGTGACCAGCTCGCTGACCAGCAGCTCGGTGGTGTCGCTGAGCGCCTCCAGGTGCCAGGCGGACAGCTGCTCGCGGACCAGCGAGCGGGCCCGGCGGACCTCGCGGTGGTCCACGGTGAGGTCCCAGGTCGCCACCTCCGAGGGGGCGACCCCGTCGAAGCGGGCCACCAGCAGCGCCACGTCGTCCTTGCGGTCGTCCGAGTGCAGCCGCCGCAGCACCTCGTCGCAGGCCTGCTCGGGGCTCTGCTGAGGGTCGATCAGGTTGCCGCAGAGCGCGGCGAGGCCGGCTCCTATGTCCCCGCCCCGCACCTCGACCAGGCCGTCGGTGCACAGCACCAGCATCGAGCCGTCCGAGACGTCGATGGTCTTGGCGACGAACGGCACCCCGCCGACGCCGATCGGCGCGCCGGCCGGGATCTCCAGCAGCTCGCCGGTGCCGTCCGGGTGCACCAGGACGGGCGGGACGTGCCCGGCGCTGGCCAGCTCGCAGGTCCGGTTGATCGGGTCGTAGACCGCGTACAGGCAGGTCGCCAGGTGGTCGTCACCGAGCTTGTGGGCCAGGTTGTCCAGGTGGCGCAGCAGCTGGCCGGGCGGGAGGTCGAGGGCGGCGAGGGTCTGCATCGCGGTGCGGAAGCGGCCCATCGCGGCCGCCGAGTGGATGCCGTGGCCCATCACGTCACCCACCACCAGGGCGACCCGGCTGCCGGGCAGCTGGATCGCGTCGAACCAGTCGCCGCCGACCTCGGCCTTCGGGTCGCCCGGCAGGTAGCGGTGGGCGATCTGCACACCGGGGATCTGCGGCGGGCGGGTCGGGATCATCGAGCGCTGCAGGGTGGTGGCGACCCGGGCCTCGGCCCGGTGCAGCCGGGCGTTGTCCAGCGAGAGCGCTGCCCGTACCGCCAGCTCCTTGAGGGTGGCGGCGTCGCTCTCGTCGAAGGGGGTGCGGTCGGGCAGCCGGAGCAGCTTGAGGATGCCCAGGACGGTGCCGCGGGCGGACAGCGGCACGACCAGCATCGACCGGCCGGAGACCACCGGGGCCAGCCGGGCGCCGCCGAGCGCGATCGCGTAGTCCACCGCGACGTCGTCGCTGATCACCGGGACCAGCACCGGCTGGTTCAGCTGGAGGGCCATCCCGGGCGGGGTGCGGCGGGGCATGCTGACCAGCGAGCCCTCGGAGAGCACGTGGTCCCAGGCGCCGCCGGCCTCGTTGAAGACCAGGGCGACCCGGCGCAGCATGGTGTCGTCGTCCGGCCGGGCGACCGGCAGCTCCGAGTCCGAGATCAGCCCGTCCACCAGGTCGACGCAGGCGAAGTCGGCGACCCGGGGGACCAGCACCTGGCACAGCTCGTGGGCGGTGAAGCCGAGGTCCAGGGTGGTGCCGACCTTGCCGCCGACCTCGTTCAGCAGGGCCAGCTGCTCGCCGGCCTGCCCGTTGGTGAGGAACGGGCCCAGGCGCCCGCTCGCGGGGCACTCGGCGCCGGCGGGGGCCGGGACGGTACCGGACGGGGTCGGCCCGGTGCGGCGGGGCGGGAGGCCGTCGGCGGACGGCTCGACGGCGGCCTGCTGCTCGATGGTGGCGCCTCCTCCGGTGGGCGGGGGTACCTCCCGGCCGGCGGCCCGGGGAGGGAAGGACGGGGCGCCCGCGGGCCGGGCGCCGACCGCGGCGGGGCGCTGGACCGGCTCGCGCTGCTCGTGCTGGGCGCGTGGGTCGAGGAGTTCGCGTCGTTCCGGCTGGTCCCGTCGTTCGTGCTGGGTGTGCTGGTCGCGCTGGTCGTGCGGGGCGGCCTCGCGCTGGACGGGCAGCGGGCCGGGGCGGGCGGCGCGCTGCTGGGCCGTCGGATAGCGGCGGCCGAGGCCGGCCGCCGCGTGCGCGGTGCCGGTCTGCGCGTCGGAGGGGAGCACCGGCAGCACGGTGGCCGCGTCCAGCCGCAGCGCCGGCAGCCCCCCGCTCGCCACCGCCTCCAGCAGCGGCGACCGGTGGGCGGCGGGCAGCAGCCGGGCCAGCGGTCCGGGCAGCCCGCCGACGGCCGGGACGAGCGCGGCGGTCAGCGCGTGGAAGCCGCCCCGGGCGGCGGGCGCCGCGGAGAACGGCAGCAGCCGCTCGCCGAGCGCGAGGCGCGGGCCGGTGGTGCGCAGCGGGCGGGCGTCGGCGGCCAGGGCGAGCAGCCCGCCGGACGGGCCGGGCACCGGATAGGCCCACCAGAGCACGTCGCGCTGGTGCTCCTCGCGGTCGCGCACGGTCAGCCGGCCGGCCCAGGGGCGGCCGGCGGCGGTCAGCTCGGCCAGGGTGTCGAAGGCGTCGCAGCGGCGGCGCACCGCGCAGCGGCCGAGCACCCGGGACTCCAGGGCGGGCAGCAGCCCGGAGGCGGGGCGGTCGGTGGCGGCGTCGGCGCGGTGTCCGAACAGCTCCTCGGCGGCCCGGCTCCACTGGGCGATCCGTCCCGTCCGGTCGACCAGGACGAGGGCGAGCCGGACCAGGGCGGCCACTGAGCCCGGGAGGTCTCCCGGGGCGGTCTCGGCGCCCGCCGAACGCGGTGTGGAGTTGGACTCGGCCACCATGGATTCGGTCTGCTCCCGCCTGGCCGCCGCGCCTCGAGGCGGCCGTCTCTCCGGAGGAAGGCACGCTGTGCGGATACCAGCGAAGCACGGACCGGGCCGGGCCCGACACCGAAACGGGGAGATTCATCAGGATCGGTTGCGTGTCGGGTGCCGCACGCCGGTCCGTACTGCCGCTTCACCCGGACGGGGCTTGTCCGCGCGGCGGTAGGGTGGCAGGCCGGGCCGCCCCCGCGGCGGTTCCGCAGGACCCTGCCGGCCGGAGGAGACAGAGCGAGAAGTGAGCGCGCAGACCCCCGTTCGCTGGACGGACCCGGAGCAGCAGGAGCTGGAGGAGCGGGTCGCCGCCGCCGAACTCGCCTGGCTCAGCATGGACGTGGACGTCCAGACGCTGCGGGTCGAGATCGACAACTTCGCGTTGATCCACCACCAGCTGCTCGGCCCGCTCTACGCCCGGCTGGACGAGCTGGACGCGTTGGTCGCCGAGGCCGTCGCGGCCCGCACCGGGCGGCCCGAGGACGTGCGGCGGGCCGCCGAGGCGCGCCTGCGGGTCGAGGAGCTGCCGGACCTGGACGCGCTGTTCGACTCGGTCCGTTCGGCCGGTTCGGACCGGGAGGCCGCTGCCGGGGCGACCGGCGAACCCGGCCGGGAGACCCCCGAAGCCGCCCCGCCGCCCGCCGCGCCGACCCGGGTGAAGCCGGGCAAGGAGGCCCAGCGGATCTACCGCGAGCTGGTCCGCCGCGCCCACCCCGACCTGAGCACCGATCCGGCCGAGCAGCAGCGCCGGGCGGCCTTCCTGGCCCGGGTCAACGAGGCCTACGCCTACGGGGACGCCGCCGCGCTGGAGGGCCTGGCCGCCGAGTGGTCCACCGCGCCGGAGGCCGCTCCCGCCCTCGACTCCCCCGACCGCCTGGAGTGGCTGCGCCGCCGCCTGGACTGGCTGACGGCCAGGATCGCCGCGACCGCCGCCGAGCAGGTCCGGCTGGAGCGGACCCCGATGGGGCAGCTGCTCGCCCTCGCCCCGCAGGACCCGGACCGGCTGCTGGAGCAGCTCGCCGAGGAACTGCTCGCCAAGGCGGCCGCCCAGCAGGCCGAACTGGAGCGGCTGCTCGGCGCCCGCGGACCGGCGCCGGTGGGCGACAATGACCCGGACCCGACCTCCCCCCAGCCTTCGGCCGGGGTTCACCCCCTTCAGGAGAGCCACCCGATGTTCGCGCAGATCCCCAGCACCGACGCCGCCTCCGTCCCCGCCGACGCCGCCCTGCTGGACGTGCGCGAGCCGGACGAGTGGGACGCCGGACACGTCGAGGGCGCGCTGCACATCCCGATCGGCGAGGTGATCGCCCGGATCGACGAGCTGCCCGACACCAGGCTGTACGTGCTCTGCCGGGTCGGCGGCCGCTCGGCGCAGGTCGTCCAGTACCTCGTCCAGCAGGGCCGGGACGCGGTGAACGTGGACGGCGGGATGTACGCCTGGGAGAGCGCGGGCCGGCCGATGGTCAGCAGCACCGGCCAGGAGGCCTTCGTCCTGTAGGCCGCCGCACAGACCGGTGGGCCGCACCGGCCGGTGGGCCGCCGCGGCGTCCTGGGGCAGGATGGGCGGCGCGACGCGCCGGTACGGGCCGGCGGTGCGCCGGTCGGGCGGGGGAGGCCATGACGGAGACCACGGACGGGCTCGCCTCCCGCGGGCAGCTGCGGGCCGACGGCCCCGGGGGCAGGGCCTGGTCCAAGCCCGCGCAGCTCGTGCTCGGGCTCGCCGCGGCGGTGCTGGCGGGCGGCACCGGGCTGTTCCTGGCCGTGGTGTTCCTGCACGTCGCGCCCGCCAACTCGCTGTCCCGGCAGTACCGGGACGAGATCGACGGCGTGGTGTACCCCGAGTTCGAGCAGAACTGGAAGCTGTTCGCGCCCGACCCGCTGCAGCAGAACATCAGCGTGGACGCCCGGGTGCGCACCGTCGCCGACGGCGGTGCCACCCGCACCCGCGACTGGATCGGCCTGACCGCGCAGGACATCGCCGCGATCCGGGGCAACCCGGCGCCCAGCCACGTCGACCAGAACCTGCTGCGCCGCGCCTGGGACCTCTACGAGGGCTCGCACGACCAGGACGGCAGGAGCACCGATTCGCGCGGCCGGCTCGCCGAGCAGTACCTCAAGCGGGTGGCGCTGCAGCGGATCGGGCGGGAGGTGGACGGCGAGCGGGTGCTGGAGATCGAGTTCCGGGTGACCTCGGCCACCGTGCCGCCGCCGCCCTGGAGCGGCGAGGCCGAGCCGCCCGCGCCCAAGGTGCGGGAGCTGCCGTGGTGGCCGGTCGGGGACGAGGACTACCGGGGGCTCGGGTGAACGAGGTGCGGGCCGCCGAGCGCGTGCAGGGCGGCATCCCGCGGCCGGCCGGACCGCCGCCCGTTCCCGCAGCGGCCCCGAAGGGCCCGGCAGCGGTGGTCGGGCGGGCGATGGCGGCGTTCACCGGGCGGGTCCTCGGCCGGCACCAGGCCGCGGTCGTGCGGATCGGCTTCGGCCTGGTCCAGCTCGCCTACCTGGTGCGCGAGTGGCCGAACCGGCGGGTGCTGTACGGCGACCGCTCGCCGTGGTCGATGGAGCTGGCGGAGCGGCTGCTCGCCGACAACGGGGCGTTCAGCGTGCTGCCCTGGTTCGGCGGGCGGCTCTGGTTCGAGCTGGTCTACCACCTGTCCGTGCTGGCCGCGCTGGCGCTGCTGCTGGGCTGGCGGACCAGGGCGGCCACGGTGCTGTTCATGGTCACCGTGCTGTCGCTGCAGAACCGCAGCGTCTTCCTCGGGGACGGCGGCGACAACGTCGTCCACCTGATGGCGGTCTACCTGGTCTTCACCCGCTGCGCCGAGGTGTGGTCGCTGGACGCGCGGCGCCTGCGGCGGTCCGTAGGGTCCGGCTCCGGCCGGGAGCGGTCGGGGGTGGTGCTCTGGGGGCTGCTGGGCGCGGTGCTGGCGGTCTGCCAGTTCGGCGGCTTCGCCGGGGGCGGTCTGACCTGGACCGGCGCGACCTTCCCGTACCTCGGCTGGTCGCCGCTGTTCTGGGGGCTGTGGGCGGTGGCCGGGCTCTGGTGGGCGGTCGGCCGGTGGCGCCCGGCGGGCGAGCTGCGGGCGGTGCTCGACGCGCTGGCCACCATGGTGCACAACTGCGCGCTGCTGGTGATCGCGGCCGAGGTGGCGCTGATCTACGCGACGGCCGGCTGGTACAAGGTGCAGGGCTCGCGCTGGCAGGACGGCACCGCGCTGTACTACCCGCTGCACCTGGACTACTTCACCCCCTGGCCGGGGCTGTCGGCGCTGATCGGCTCGGCGCTGCTGCCGGTGTTCCTGCTGTCGTACGGCACGGTGGTCCTCCAGGTCGCCTTCCCGTTCACGCTGTTGAACCGGCGGGTCAAGAACGTGCTGCTGGCGGTGATGGTGGTCGAGCACCTGGGGATCGCGGTGGTGCTCGGGCTGCCGGTGTTCTCGCTCGCGATGGTCGCGGCGGACGCGGTGTTCCTGCCGACCGGCGTCCTGCTCCGGGTGGCGGCCCGGCTGGGGCGCACCCGGTTCACCGGGTCCACCGGACACACCGGGGGCGCCGGGGGCGCCGATCACGTCGGCCGCGTCGGGCGCACGGGACGTGCGGGGCGCATCGGTCGTATCGGGCGCATGGGGCGAAACGGTCGGAGGTCCGCCGCCTAGGATGGCGTCATGTCCTGGTTCGCCGCCCTTCGTGACACCGCGCGGACCGGACTCACCCTGGACCGGGCGCTCACCGATCCCAAGCGGGCCGCGCGCGGAGCGGTCGCCGTGGCGGTGGTGCTGTTCCCGACGCTGGCGCTCGGTGGAGTGGGGCTCGCCACCTCGGCCGCGATGGGGGCGTTCATCGCCGGGGCGGCGACCTTCCAGCGCAGCTTCCGCCCGCGGGCCAGCCTCGCCGTCGCCGCCGGTGCCGGACTCGGCGCCAGCACCTTCCTGGGCTACCTCGCCGCCGGGGTCACCGGGCTCTTCCCGGTGCTGCTCGCGGTGTGGGCCTTCGGGGCCGGGCTGGCCTGGGCGATCGGGCCGACCGCCGGGGTGGTCGCGGCCAACACCGTGTCGGTGATGCTGATCATCGTCCAGCTGCCGGTCAGCGCGCTCGCCGCGTTCGGCCACGGGCTGGTCGCGGCGCTCGGCGGGGTGGTCCAGGCCGTCGTCATCACGCTGTGGCCGATCGGGAGTTGGACCGCCCAGCGGGACGCCCTCGCCGACACCTACGCCGAACTCGCCGACTACGCCCGCAGGTTGCGGCAGGACCCGACCGCGCACCTGGACCCGGCGCCGTTCATGACCGCCCGCAGCGCCGCCGCCCTGACGCCCTGGCAGGACCGCCACCGGCCCGCCGAACTGCGCGGCCTGCGCGGCATCGCCGAGCGCGTCAGGCCCACCCTCGCCGCCCTCGCCGACCCCAAGGTGGGCGCCCCCGAGGAGGGCCCGGAGCGGGACCGGGCCCGCGAGGTGCTGGCGGCCTCCGCCGAGGTGATGGACGCCCTGGCCAGGGCGATCCGCACCGGCGATCCCGTCCGGCTCCCCAGCTCGGCGCCCGCCCTCACCCTGGTCGGGTCGGAGGACGGACCGCGGCTGCAGGGCGCGGCCCGGCGCGCCGCCCGGCGGCTCGGCGGACTGCTGCGCAAGGCCGCGGACACCCTGGACCGCAGCGACGAGGACACCATCACCACGCCGGTGGCCGGGGCCGGCGGGGCGCTGCACAGGCCGTCCATCGGCCGGATGCTGCCGGTCGCGCTGCGGACCGTACGGCGGCAGCTGCACCCGCGGTCGGCGGTCTTCCAGCACACCGTACGGCTGGCCGCGGTGGTCACCCTGGCCTACGTCCTGGCCCGGCTGGCCGGCTTCCACCACGGGTACTGGGCGCCGATGACCGCCGCGATGGTGATGCGGCCGGACTTCGCCCAGACGTACAGCCGGGGCGTCGCCCGCCTGGCCGGGACGGTCGTCGGGGTCAGCGTGTCCACGCTCGTGGTGCAGCTCGCCCACCCCGGGCAGTGGGTGCTGGCCGCGCTCGCGGTGCTGTGCATCGGCGGCTCGTACCTCGCCTTCCGCACCGGGTACGCGCTGACCACGGTCGGGATCTCCTCGTACGTGGTGTTCCTGCTCGGGCTGCAGGCCGGGAACCCGCTGGAGACCGCCTTCGAACGGGTGGGGATGACGCTGCTCGGCGGATCGGTGGCGCTGCTGACGTACGCGCTGTTCCCCACCTGGCAGACCGCCCGGCTCGGGGAGCGGCTCGCCGAGTGGCTGGCCGCGGCCGGGCGGTACGCGGCGGCGGTGATCGCCTGCTACGAGCAGCCGGCGCAGCCGCGGGAGCGGACGGTGCGGTCGGCGCTGCTGGACTCCAGGGAGGCGCGGGCCGAGCTGATCCAGGCCATGCAGCGGGCCGATGCCGAACCGGGGCGGCACGCGTCCGGGCTGGCCGGGGTGAGCCGGCGCCAGATCGACCGGGCCCGGGCGGCGATCGGGCACCTCGGGCGGGCGGCGCTGCTGCTGGAGGCGCACCTGCCGGCCGCCGACGCGGATCCGGTGCCCGGGGCGGCGGAGTACGCGGAGGAGCTGCGGCTGGCGACGGCACTGGCGGCGGGGGCGCTGCTGACGGGGCAGCCGGTGGAGTTCGGGGCGGTGCGGGAGGCGCAGGCGCGGCTGGAGGAACGGCTGGCGCAGGCGCCGGCGGGGGTGCAGCGGGACGTGGTGGTGGCGGGGACGCGCCTGGTGGAGGTGGCGCTGCGGGACCTGGAGCGGGCGTTGCGGGGGAGCTCCGAGGGGCGGTAGGGCGTGCTGCGGGCAGGTGGGGGCGGGCGCGGGTGCGGGTGGGAGAGTGGGCGGTATGGCAGATGACGAGGAGCTGGTGCGGGCGTGGCGGGCGGTTGAGCGGGAGCCGGGGGCGGTGTTGCTGGACGGGTTCCACGCGCTGAAGCACGCGCTGCGGTTCGGCGGGGACGTCCGGCGGGTGCTGACGGCTGATCGGGCGGCGCTGCTGGCGCTCGCCGGCGAGTTGGCGGGGGACGTCGTCCCGGTGCTGGAGGGGCTCGCGGTGGAGCTGCCGGAGGCGCGGCTGCGGGTGCTGGCGCCCCGGTTGCATCCGACGGGGGTGATCGCGTTGGCCGTCCGCCCGTCGGTCGGGGCCAACCGGGCGGCGCTGGAGCACCGGCCGCGCAGGGCGCCGGTGGTGGTGCTGGAGAATCCGCGCAATCTGGGGAACGTGGGGGCGGTGATCCGGCTGGCGGCCGGGTTCGGTGCCACCGGGGTGGTGACCACCGGCGACCTGGACCCGTGGCACCCGACGGTGCTGCGCGGGAGCGCGGGGCTGCACTTCGCCACCGCCGTCGAGCGGCTGAGCCTGCCGGAGCTGCCGGACGGGCCGCTGTTCGTGCTGGACCCGGAGGGCACGGACATCCGGGACCTGCCGTTCCCGGACGACGCGCTGCTGGCCTTCGGCACCGAGCGGCACGGCGTCTCGGCGGAGCTCAGGGCCCGCGCCGACCACCTGGTCGCGGTGCCGATGCA
Source organism: Kitasatospora sp. NPDC001539 (assembly GCF_040298565.1). Taxonomy (NCBI): domain Bacteria; kingdom Bacillati; phylum Actinomycetota; class Actinomycetes; order Kitasatosporales; family Streptomycetaceae; genus Kitasatospora; species Kitasatospora sp. NPDC001539. The sequence goes on from NZ_JBEPAK010000027.1 coordinate 23,648, forward strand.
GCCCGGGGTGTCCAGCTTCAACCTGGCGACCAGCGTCGCGATGGGGCTGTTCCACTGGCAGTCCGGCAAGCGCTGAGGCGGTCAGGAGAACAGCGCGCGCCAGGTGTCCGGGCCGGGGTAGCCGTCGGCCTCGGCGCCGCGCCAGCCCTGCGCCTGCTGGAAGGCCTGGACGGCCCGCCGGTCGCTCTCCGTCCAGACCGGGCCGGGGCCGACGGCGTAGGAGCCGCCGAAGCCCTTGCGGACCAGCTGCTCGCCGAGCTGCCGGACGTGGTCGTTGTCCTGGCCGGGCCCGAAGTACTGCGGGCCGGGGAAGGCGGGGGCGCCCGGGTCCGGCGGTGGCGGGGGCGGCAGCGGGGTGGCCGCGGCGATGTCGCGGCCCTTGCCGTGCACCAGGTAGTCCCAGGTGTCCTTGCCGGGGATGCCGTCGGCCTCGCTGCCGCGCCAGCCCTGGGCGAGCTGGAAGGCCTCGGTGGCCCTGCGGTCGGCCTCGCCCCAGCGCGGGCCGGGGCCCTCGGAGTAGAAGCGGCCGCCGCCGCGCTGCACCAGCATCTGCCCGAGCCGGGTGACGTACGCGTTGTCGGCGCCGGGCCCGAACTTGTCCGCACCCGGGAAGGCGTTCGCGGAGGTGCCGCCGTCGCCGGACAGGCCGGTGTAGCGGTACGGGACGTAGGAGGCGGAGTTGTTCCAGTAGGCGTAGGGGGTGGAGCGCTTCTTGGCGCCGGGTGAGGTCTGCTCGTAGGCGACGTAGCGGGTCCGGGAGGAGTCCGTCCAGCCGCCGAAGATCGTCACGTGCGATCCGGCCTGCGGGTTGGCGGGGTTGTTGTAGATCAGCACGTCGCCGGGCTGGAGGTCGTTCTTGCCGATCCGCTCGGCGAAGTCCGGCAGGGTCCAGGTGGTCTGGTTGCCGGCGAGGCCCCAGGCCATCGAGACGAAGCCGGAGCAGTCCTGGCGGTAGCCGTCCGACCAGTAGCGGCTCATGCTGTACGGCACGCCCTGGTCGACCCAGCTCTGGGCGCGCTGGATGATCCGGGCCCGGGTGACGGGCTGGGCGGCGAGCGAGCGGGCGGCGGCGTCCTCGCCGTAGGGCCCGCCGACCTCGCCCTGGGGGGTGCGCGGGGGCTGGGTGGTGCTGTTGCCGCCCGGGGCGGGGGACGCCGCGGTGGCGGCGGCCGTCCCGCCGCCCAGCGCGGTGCCCACGGCGGCCATCAGCACGGCGGCCCGGCGGTGGAGGCTGCGGGAGGCGGCGTGCGACCGGGCGCGTCGGCGGGCCCGGCAGCCCCCGCATATGCAGTCGTCCTCCGGTTCGACCTCGTCGAACTCCAGCAGTGCGGAGAGGGGGTCGGTCAGGGTCATGCTCCGCCTCTTTCCTGCGGTCTCTCCCGGCCGTTCCTGACGGCGGGACAGAGACCAAGGTCCCAAAGCGGCGGCGGTGCGGCGCGGCGGGTGAGCCGGGCGGGTGACGTCCGTTCGGCCCGCGGGCGTGGCGAGGGCGGGTGGGAGCGGGTAGGGCGGGTGGGGATCGCTACCGGCCGGATGACGGGGGATCAGCGCGGATTGGCCGGCGAGTACTCGGGCTCGGTCCAGGTCAGCGGGCTGGCGTCGGCGATCTCCAGCACGTCGGTGACGGCCAGTTCGACCATCCGCTCGGCGCCCGGGGCGGCCTCCCGGGCCTCCTCGGACCAGTCGGCGCGCGCCTCGCCGGTGATCAGCAGGGCCCTGCCGGTCTCCCACTCGGGCAGCAGCAGCCCGGCCCGCGGGTCGAGCTCCAGGTTCCCCAGCGTCATGAACATGCTGTTGCCGCGGTATTCGGGCCAGCGCACCCGGTTCGGCCCGACCGCCTCCAGGAAGCCGGGGAAGCCGCCGCGGTGCGAGGCGTCCACGCTGCCGTCCGGGCCCGCGGTGGCGATGAAGAAGGTGTCGGCCGTGGCCACGGTCAGCCGCTGCGCCACGGACAGCTCCGGGCCGGCCGCGACGATCCGGGGCGCGCCCGCGCCCGGGCGGTCCAGCGGGGTGCGGCGCTGGATGTACTTGGGGCAGTTGGACACCACCTCCTCGGCGCGGACCGTCAGCCCGCCCCGGCCGTCCGGCGCCGAGCGGCCGTTGAGCCGCATCCGGCGGCGGCCGGCCGGGTCCAGGGCGATGGTGCCGACCCGGGCCGGACGGGTCAGCGCCTCGGCCAGCGGGTCGGCCCCGGCCGGACGGGCGGCGACCGTCAGGGTCCGCTCGTCGGGAGCCTGGAGGAAGCCGGCCGGGCCGGCCAGCTGGGTGGCCCAGATCCGGCCGTCGAGGTCGGCGGCGCCGACCACCAGCATCCGCCGCTCGGCCAGGAAGCGGGCGGCGACGGCCGGGACGGTGCCGCGGATCGAGCGGCCGGCGTGGTCGGCCCGTTCGGTCAGGCCGGCCCGGGCCTGGGCGGCCCGCTCGCCGGCGTGGTAGGGCGTGCTGACGGTCGTCATGGTGTCTCCGCTCGGCTGGTCCGGTGTGCACCCCCGCGGCACACCGGGCGCAGGCGGGGTGGTCGGCGGCTTCTAGAAGAAACCGCAGGTGGGGGCGGTGGCATCGGGGGCCTTGGCCTCGGTCTCGTCCACTCCGGCGCGGGTGTAGACCTCCAGCCGGATGCCGTCCGGGTCGGTGAAGAAGATGCCGCCGGAGGCGGAGCCCTCGCGGTGCGGGACGACGCCGTCGTAGGCGAACTCGGCGCCCAGCTCGCGCAGCAGCCGTTCGGTGGCGCGCACCTCGTCCAGGTTCTCGACCTCGAAGGAGAGGTGGTGGAGGCCGGGCGTCCCGGTGGCGAAGGCGCCGGTGCTCTGCTGCCAGAGGGTGACGACGAGGCGGCCGTCGCGGCCGAGCAGGGCGTAGCGGCGCTCCGGGTCGGTGCCCTCGTGGGCGACCTCGAGGCCGAGCACGGCGCGGTAGAAGTCGATCGAACGGGCCAGATCGGTGACGTTCAGACCCACGTGGCCGGTCTGCAGCGTGCGGAGCTGGGTGGTGCTGGACATGCCTGGTCACTCCCGGAGGCTGGTCGGTCCGGCAGGCCGTTGTTGCCTAACCGGTATGAGTGAGACTAGGGGTTAGGTGATGAGGCGTCAACCGGTTCGGGGGTCCTGAGTGGTTAGGTTCAGCCGGGGCCGGCGCGCGGGAACGCCGAAGCCCCGCCGGACCGTTCCGACGGGGCTTCAGGACTTCACGGGGTGGAGCGGGGGCTACGCCCACTCCCAGCGGATGCCGATGTGGCCGGGCTGCTGGTCCGGGGCCAGGACGTGGGCGCTCGCCGAGGCACCGATCCACAGCTGCTCCCGGCGGTGGTCGACGTCGGCGCCCGGCTCGCGGTCGTACCGCTCGCAGTGCACCGGCACGGCCGCCGGGTCGAAGTGCACCTGGAGCACGTACTCGCGCACCTGGGTGGCGAAGCGGCGGCTGTACTCCATGGTCGGGCCGCCCGGGGGGATCTCGACCTCGTACTCGAAGACCGTGCTGTCGCCGAGCCCGAGCGGGCGGTCCAGCATCAGCTCGGCGACGGTCAGCCCGACCTCGGGGCGGCGGCGGACCCGGCCGAGCCGGCCGTGCCGCACCGAGGTGATCTCCGGGCAGCCGGTCGCCTCCTCGTCGGCCTTGTGCACGACCAGGCAGCGGCCGACCCCGCCGACCGTGGCCCGCACCACCTGGCGCATCCGGAGCAGGTTGGCGCGCCGTTCGGCGTCCACGTAGTACGAGTCGTGGATGCTCAGCCGCTCCAGCTCGCCGGCCGGCGGGGCGTCCAGCTCGGCGAAGATCGCGGCGATCTCCTGCTCGCCCGGCCAGACGTCCTCCAGCCCGAGGTGGCTGGTGGTGGCGGCGGCGGCCCAGCGGCCGCGCGGACGCGGCGGCCCGAGCAGCGAGGAGAGCGAGCTGTGCGGCAGGCCGAGCAGTTCCTCCAGCAGGTGGACGGCGCGCAGCGAGCTGGCCCGTTCGGGCTGGCTGCGGCCGCGGCGCCAGTAGCTGAGGGTGGTCACGCTGACCCTGACGCCGCGGGCGGCGAGCGCCGCGCGGATCCGGTCCAGGCTGAGGCCGCTGGCCTCGATGGCCAGGTTCAGGGCGTCCGCGAAGCCGCCGGCCGGGGCGGGGCGGCCGGTGGACGGCCCGGGGGCGGGGGTCGGGGGCGCGGGGGCGTTCAGGTCCGGACCTTCCGTACGCGATCCGACCAGCCGCAGCCGCGCGGCGTCCGAAGGCTGCTGTGCGGCCATGCGGTGACCCTCCCCACCAGGTGAGTTCGGTGGCACCGGGCCGGCGCCGGAGCGCGCCGCCAGCGGCTTCACCGAGCTTTGGGGAACCCTATGCACGGTCGAGAGGCTACGTCATCAGTCGTGCGTATGACAGTGGTCACGACAGGTGGACGATATGGTTATCGATCTTGAAACAGTCCGGAAACACGGCCGGAACCCGGCCGGGTGCGGTTCCGGCCGCCGGAACGGGCACCGCCGGGACGGGCGCCGCCGGGGCGGACACCGCCGGGGCGGACACCGCCGGGACGGGCACCGCCGGGACGGGCACCGCCGGGACGGGCACCGCCGGGACGGACACCGCCGGGGCGGGCCCTGTCGGCGCCGCCCCGGCGGGGGTCACGGTGGTGCTGTTCGGTGGGACTGCCGGCTGGAGCTACCGGCCGGTGGTCACTTGACGTTCAGCGCGACGTCGTCGATCACGAAGCTGGTCTGGTTGGAGCTGTCCTCGGCACCGGTGAACTTGAGGGTCACGGTCTGGCCGGCGAAGGAGGTCAGGTCCACGGTCTGCTGGACGTAGCCGGAGGCCGCGTTCACGTTGGACCAGGTCTTCAGCGTGGTGCTGTTGGCCTGCAGGGTCAGCTTGTCGTACGCGGTGCTGCCGGTCTCCGCGGTGTCGATGTGCAGCCAGAAGGTGAGGGTCGCGGAGGCGCAGCCGGCCGGGATCGAGACGCTCTGCGACAGGGTGTCGGTGTGGGTGCTGCCGTAGCCGTCCAGCCAGGCCTTCCAGCTGCCGGCGTGGGCCGCTTCCGAGGAGCTGTTGTCGACGACGCCCGAGGAGGTGGTCCACGGAGCGGCGGTGCCGGTCTCGAAGCCGCCGTTGCCGACCAGCTGGGTGGCGGTGCAGCCGCTCGGCGGCGGGGTGGTGCCGCTGCTGCCGCCGAGGAGGGCGGTGGTCAGGGCGTCGGCGACCGGGGAGCCCCAGCCGGTGACCTGGTCGTAGCCGGCCTTCGCGGAGAAGTCCTGGTTGGCGCCGGTGGTCACGTCGTGGAACGCGCCGGAGCCGGCGGTGTTCGCGACGGAGTAGAGCCGCGGGCTCGCCTCGCCGAGGACCGGCTGCCCGGCGGCCTTGGCCTTCTGGTTGAACTGGGCGGCGTAGCCGGACCACAGCGGCGCGGCCGCGCTGGTCCCGCCGTAGACCTGCCAGCCGCCGGCGGTGTAGATCGCGAAGCCGCTCTGCGGGTCGGCGTTGGAGGCGACGTCCGGGACGGTGCGCATGGTGCCGCTGACACCGGTGCCGGTCTGCCAGCTGGGCTTGCTGAAGACGGTGGAGACGCCGCCGCCGGCGGTGCTCCAGGCGCTCTCCGAGGAGTAGGTGTTGGAGCTGGTGACCTTGAGGTTGGTGCCGCCGACACCGGTCTGGTGCGGGCTGGACGCCGGGAAGTCGACGGCCTTGACGGTCGAGCCGCTGGTGGAGCGGGTGCAGTCGCGCGAGCCGTCGTCACCGGAGGCGGAGAAGATCGAGATGCCCTGGGCGGCGGCCTGCTTGAAGGCGTTGTCGACCGCGGTCATCGAGGCGGCGGTGGTGTCCGGCTCGCAGGAGCCCCAGGAGATCGAGATGACCGAGGCGCGGTTGTCGGCCACGATCTTGTTGGCCATGTCGATCTCGCCCTGGTCGCTGTTGGGCGCCTCGTAGACCAGCTGGGTGGCCTTGGGGGCCGCGCCGCGGACGATCTCGCTGTCCAGCTCGACCTCGCCCTGGCCCTGGCCGGGCGAGGAGTCGTAGTTGGCGCCGTCCACCGAGACGGTGGAGACGGCCGGGCCGGTCAGGCCGTACTGGGCGTCGTAGGTGGTCAGGTTCGAGGACTTGTAGCCGTCGAACTCCCAGAGGGCGACCGTGGTGCCGGTGCCGTCGGCGCCGGTCTTGTTGAGGTTGTAGGCGCCCTGGTACTGGGCCGGGCTCAGGCCGCTCGGGGTGGCGGAGGCGGCGTTCGGGGTCAGCGAGCCCGGCTTGGCGATGCGGTTCTTGCGCACCGCGTGGTTGTCCAGGCCGCTCACGCCCTGGACCACGGAGGCCAGGTCGGCGGGGATCGAGGCGGCGGCGTCGTTGGCGAAGAACGCGCGCTGCAGCTGCGGGTCCAGGTAGGAGCTCTCGTGGGTGCCGAAGGCCTGGGAGACCTGGGCGGCGGTGCCGTGGGCGTTGACGACCTGGCGGTTGGCGCTGACGTCGCCGACGGTCAGGCCCTGGGCCGTCAGGTAGGCCTTGACCTGGTCCACGTCCTGCTGGGTCGGACCGAACTGGGCGGTGAACTGCTCCGGCGTCAGGTACTTGCCGAACTGCGGCGAGCCGGGCGTGGTCACCGCGGCGAGGAAGCGGTCGAGCGCGTCGGCGTTGCGCAGCTTGAGGCTGACGGCCACCGAGATCTGCTGCTCGGCGGGGACGTCGCCCTTCTTCTCCGAGTGGGCCACCGCGGGGTTCACGGTGTTCGGGAGGGCGACGCGCGGGGTGGCGTGCGGAGTGGGGGCGGCCTGCGCGGTCGAGACGCCGAGCGAGACGGCGGTCAGCGGCAGTACGGCTATCGCCGCGGCGAGGGCGAGGGTGCGGGGGCGCAACGGATCCTCCTCTGGCCGGCTGTGGGGGCCGGCAAGGGGCCAGGCGTTCCCGGGGCGGAACGCTGGCTAGAACATGTCAGAAGAGGTCAGTCCAGTGGATCATGATCTAGCAATTGATTGCTAAAAAACAGTCAAGTGTGGACGCCCGGAAAGCCCGCGGTTCCATACAGTGAATGTCCGGAACTCCCGCGCCGGTCCATACCAATTCGCCGTCCGGGCCCCGGACGTAGAATCGGGCCGAGGCGAGGGAGAGGGATGACTGACGTGACGGCGGACCCGAGGGACCCGCGACCGCTGATCGGGGAGCCGCTCGCGCTCGACCTGCTCAACACGCGCTGGGCCGGCACGCCCGTCAACGACCTGCTCACCGGCGTCGAGGAGTACCGGATCTGGCTCTCCTCCAACGGGCTGACCGACCGCTGCACCGCCGACGAAGCCGGGCTGGAGGCAATCCGCCAAGCCCGCGAGGCGATCGCACTGGCCGCCCAGGACGCTCGCGAGCAGGGGGAGTTGAGCCTAGCGGCCCGCGATGGGCTGGACGCGGTGCTGGCGCACGGCCGGATCCGGCGGACGGCCGGGCCGGAAGGTGCCGAGGACCGGCTGGAGACGGACCTGCCGCACTGGCTGGCGCCCTGGCTGGCGGCGGACGACTTCCTCACCCTGCTCGGGCAGGGCGCGCACCGGGTCAAGCAGTGCGCACACGAGGCGTGCATCCTCCATTTCTTCGACGCCTCGCAGAACGGGCGCCGCCGCTGGTGCCGGATGGCGGTCTGCGGGAACCGGGCGAAGGTCGCACGGCACTACGTGAAGGCCCGCGGTTAACGGACGACCGAACGAAGGGTCGGCGGGCGCGGTGGAGCGCCGCACCCGCCGACCGCTCGTCAGGCGGCGCCCAGCCAGGCGGTGAGGGCGTCGGCGAGCTCGCCCTGGCCCGGGTCCACGGCGGCCCAGGCGACGTAGCCGTCCGGGCGGATCAGCAGCACGGTGTCGGCCAGCTTGCCGTGCGGGTCGGCGGGGGCGGCGGAGACCATGCGCTCCGCCCAGGGCCCGGCGGCGCTCAGCTCGTCATTGCTGACCAGGACGAACTTCCCCGCGCGCAGCGCCTCGTAGAGCCGCTCGGGGGCGGCCGGGGCGCCCTCCTCGGGCTTGCTCAGCGAGGTCAGCCGCAGGTCCGGGACGCGCTTGCCGACCTGCGGGTGGGCACCCTTGGGCGCCGGGTAGGAGATCTCGATGCCGGAGACCATCCGGGCGCCGCGCTCGCTCAGCGGGTCGAGGTGGCTGCCGAGCGCGGTGAGCGCCCCGCGCAGGGCGCGGGTGGGGGCGGACTCGGCGAGCGCGATCCGGATCAGCGCGCCCGAGGTGCGCAGCACCGTCCTGCCGACCGGGTGCCGCTCGGCCTGGTAGGTGTCGAGCAGGGCGTCGGTGGCCCGGCCCTGCAGGGCGGCGGCGAGCTTCCAGGACAGGTTGGCGGCGTCCTGGAGGCCGGTGTTCATGCCCTGGCCGCCGGCCGGGGAGTGGCAGTGGGCGGCGTCGCCGGCCAGGAAGACCCGGCCGGAGCGGTAGTTGGGGGCCTGGCGCTCGTCACTGTGGAAGGTGGAGCTCCAGCGCACCTCGTGCAGCCCGTAGTCCTCGCCCTGGGTGGCCCGGACGACCGTGGTGAGCTGCTCGGCCGTGGGGGCGCTGCCGTCCGGGTGCTGCTCGTCGCGGTCCCAGGCGATGACCCGGTACCAGCCGTCGCCGAACGGGGCGATGAAGGAGAAGCCGGCCTTGTTGGCGCCGACGGCGATCGCGTCGGCGGGCTCGCGCTCCAGCCGGACGTCGGCCAGCATCACCGAGTCGACCACGGCCTCGCCGGGGAACGGGATGCCGAGCAGCTCGCGGACGGCGGAGCGGACGCCGTCGGTGCCGACGGCGTAGCGGGCGCGGTGCGTCCGCCCGTCGCCGGTCTCCAGGGTGACGCCCTCGGCGTCCTGGCGCAGTCCGGTGACCTCGGCGCCGCGCAGGATGACGGCGCCGGCCTTCTCGGCGCGGCCCTCCAGCAGCCGTTCGACGTGGTACTGGGGGGTGATCAGGACGAACGGGAAGCGGGTGGGCAGCGTGCCGAGGTCGATCGCGACGCGGTTGAACATCCGCAGCGCGCCGAGCGGCCGGCCGGTGGCGATGAGTTCGTCGGCCAGGCCCCGGGCGTCCAGCAGCTCCAGGCTGCGGGCGTGCACGGCGAAGGCCCGGGTGAGGTTGGACTCGGCGGTGCGCTTCTCCAGGACGGTGACGCCGACTCCGGCGGCGGCGAGGTCGCCGGCCAGCAGCAGTCCGGTCGGTCCGGCGCCGACGATGATGACGTCGGTATCGGTCGTCGGCTTCACGGTCATGTATCAGCTCCCGGTGTTCGGAGGACGGTCGGACGCCGTTTCCGGCGCTCCCCCAGCCTCCATCATCGCGGGCCCCGCGATCGCTGTGAACCGCCGGTCCCCCGGTGGCCCGAGGACCACCGGGGGACCGGCGCGGCCGGTGCGCCGGATCAGGCGTGCCGGCGGATCTCCACCGTGCGGAACCGGTTGGCGACGAAGGCGCCGTCGCAGTAGGCCGAGTTGGCGGCCGGGTTGGCACCGGTGCCGTGCAGGTCGGAGAAGGCGGCGGTCTGGTTGGGGTAGACCCCGCCGGTGAGGTTGAGCGAGAGCGAGACGCCGGCGTCCAGCGCGGCCTCGACGAGCAGGGCCTCCACCTCGGGCGAGGTGGTGTAGCCGGTCGCGGTCATCGCGCCCTTCTCCCGGACGGTGGTGCGCAGCAGGTCCACGGCGGCGGGGGTGGACTCGACGGCGACGGCGAAGGAGACCGGGCCGAAGCACTCGCTGCGGAACACCGAGCGGTCGTCCGGCTTGTCGGCGTCCAGCTTGACCAGCGCGGGCGTGCGGAGGGTCGCGCCGGGGAAGTCGGGCGAGGTCACCTGGCGCGGGGCGAGGGCGAGTTCGCCGTACTCGCCGCCGGCCGCGGCGGCCGAGCGCTGCAGCACGCCCGGGTTGACCACGGCGCCGAGGATGGCGGCGGCGCGGGCGTCGTCGGAGAGCAGGGCCTCGATGGCGGCGCCGAGGTCGGCGACCACCTCGTCGAAGGACTTGTCGCCCTGGTCGGTGCTGATGCCGCCGCGCGGGATCAGCAGGTTCTGCGGGGTGGTGCACATCTGGCCGCTGTAGAGCGAGAGCGCGAAGGCCAGGTTGCCCAGCATGCCCTTGTAGTCGTCGGTGGAGTCGATGACCACGGCGTTGACGCCGGCCTTCTCCGTGTAGACCTGCGCCTGCCGGGCGTTCTCCTCCAGCCAGTCGCCGAAGGCGGTCGAGCCGGTGTAGTCGATCATCTTGATCTCGGGCCGCACGGCGAGGGTCTGGGCGACGGTGCCGCCCTCGTGCTCGGCGGCCAGGCAGACCAGGTTGGGGTCGAAGCCGGCCTCGGAGAGCACCTCGCGGGCGACGGCGACGGTCAGCGCGAGCGGCAGCACGGCCCGCGGGTGCGGCTTGACTAGCACCGGGTTCCCGGTGGCCAGCGAGGCGAACAGGCCCGGGTAGCCGTTCCAGGTGGGGAAGGTGTTGCAGCCGATGAGCAGCGCGAGGCCGCGCGGGACGACGGTGAACTCCTTGGTCATCACCAGGGGTTCGCGCTTGCCCTGCGGCTTGGTCCAGCCGGCCTGCTCGGGCAGCCGGGTCTGCTCGGCGTAGGCGTAGGCGACGGCCTCCAGGCCGCGGTCCTGGGCGTGCGGGCCGCCGGCCTGGAAGGCCATGCCGTAGGCCTGGCCGGTGGTGTGCATGACGGCCTGGGCGAACTCGTGCGAGCGGGCGTTGATCCGGTGCAGGATCTCCAGGCAGACCGCGGTGCGCTCCTTCGGGGAGGCGGCGGCCCAGCCGGGGCGGGCGGCGAGCATCGCGGCGATCAGGGCGTCCGGGCCGGCGTGCGGGTAGGTGATGCCCAGCTCGATGCCGTACGGGGAGGCCTCGCCGCCGACCTGGTCGCCGTCGGTGGGGTGGCCGTCGAGGACGAAGGGCTTGCCGAGCAGGGCGTCGAAGGCGGCCTTGCCGTCCGCCGGGCCGGTCTCGCCGTATGCCTTCGGGAACTCGGGGTACGGGGACCAGTAGTCGCGCTTCGCGGCGGCGGCGAGCGCGGCGTCCAGGGTGGCCTGGTGGCGTTCGACGAGCTCGCTGACGAAGGGGTGGGTGACCGCTGCGGACATCTGTGCGCTCCTCAGGAGGGAGGACGGGACACGTCACAGGGTAACCGAACGATCGGTCGGCTCAAGAGGGTGTGCGGGGATCGGATCGCGGCGGGGACGACGGAGGGCGCGTCCTTGGCGGACGCGCCCCCGGGGCGGTGCGGACGGCGGTTTACGGCACGCCGGGCTCGAAGATGCGGCGGGTTACGGCACGCCGAGCTCGAAGATCACGTACCCGGCGTACCAGCCCGAGGCGATCGCGCCGGTGCCCAGCACCGCCGCCAGGACCGGCCAGCTGAGCTTGCGCATCCCCACCGCGAGCGCGATGAACAGCGGGAACGCCGGCAGCAGGTAGCGCGAGACGTTGCCGAAGATGCCCAGGCTGCCGAGCACCGAGACGATCGTCGCCAGCGTGTAGGCGGTCAGCACCAGCGGCGGCCGCAGCCGGACCAGCAGCACGATCAGCACCGGCAGGCTGAGCACGATCAGGGTGGCCAGCAGGTCGGGCACCGGGAAGGCGAAGGGGTAGTCGTTGCGGCCCAGCAGCACGCCGCGGACCGAGTGCCAGGTGCCCTGGCCCCAGTCGAAGTAGTGCAGCCAGGCGTCGTGCTGCAGCCGGAAGTAGCCGCCCCACTCGCCCGTCCGCCAGCCCACCCAGGCCACGTAGCCGAACAGGCCGACCGGGGCCAGCGCCATCGCCGCCAGCGGGCGCAGCACGCCGCTCTCCCGCCGGTACAGCTCGACCAGCGCGGCCAGCCCGACCGCGCCGATCAGCGCCGCCGCGGTCGGCCGGTTGAGTCCGGCGACCAGGGTGACCACCCCGGCCGTCACCCACTGCTTGGTCATCACGAAGTAGCAGGCCCAGGCGGCGAGGGCGACGAACAGGGAGTCCGAGTAGACCGCCCACTCGGCGCCCGAGCCCGGGGCGATCGCCCAGATCCCCGCCGCGATCACGCCCGCCCGGGGCCCGGCCATCCGGTCCACCACGGCGTAGATGCCGGCGGCGGCGAACAGCGAGGCCACGACCGAGACCAGCATCCCCGCGCCGTACAGGCCGAGCCCGGTGACGTCCGAGGTCAGCCGCATCAGGCCCGGGTAGAGCGGGAAGAAGGCGGCCGAGTTCTGCTCGATGGTGAAGCCGGGCAGCCCGCCGGGCACCGGCACCAGCGCGGGGTGGTAGCCGAACTGCGCGACCTGCTGGTACCACCAGCCGTCCCAGCTGGCCAGCACGTCCCAGGTGTTGGCGCCGCCGCCGAACCGGGCCGGCTTCTTCGCGTAGTCCCCGGCGAAGGACAGCAGCTTCATGAACACGGTGAAGCCGATCAGCTTCAGCACCGCGTAGCACCACACGGCCGGCCCGAAGCGGACGGCCAGCGCGCGGGCGCGGTCCTGCCAGGTGTTCGGCACGCCCTCCGGCTCCTCGCTGCGCCGCTCGGGCGCGTCGGAGGAGACTGCCGGTATTGCGTTCATCAGCGGTGGACCCCAGCCTGCTGGACGTGGACGATCGTCCGCCGAATTCTAGGTGGTCCCCGCCGGGCCCGGCAGGGATCGGACGGCCGGGCGCGGGCCGGGCGGCCCGGTGCAGGGCGGCGGAGCGCGGGCCGGGCGGCCCGGTGCGGGCGGCGCGGACCGGCCGACCCGATCGCGTGCCGGTCCGGGCGGCCGGGGATACTCGGAGGATGGCCGATCACACCACGCGCACCGCCTACACCGTCGAGTCACTGCTCGCGGTGACCGTCGACGTGTTCAACGAGCGCGGTTACGACGGCACCTCGATGGAGGACCTGTCCCGGGCGGCCGGGATCTCCAAGTCCTCCATCTACCACCACGTCCGCGGCAAGGAGGAGCTGCTGCGGCTGGCGGTGGGGCGGGCGCTGGACGGGCTGTTCGCGATCCTGGCCGAGCCGGCCGCGGTCGAGGGCCCGGCGGTGGAGCGGCTGGAGCACGTGGTGCGGCGCACCGCCGAGGTGCTGCTGGCGGAGCTGCCGTACGTGACGCTGCTGCTGCGGGTGCGCGGGAACACGGCCACCGAGCAGTGGGCGCTGGAGCGCCGGCGCGACTTCGACCACCAGGTCGCCGAACTGCTGCGGGCGGCGGTCGCGGACGGTGCGCTGCGCGCGGACGTGGAGCCGCGGCTGGCCACCCGGCTGCTGTTCGGGATGATCAACTCGATCGTGGAGTGGTACCGCCCGGGGCTGAAGGCCGCCGACGGGGTCGCCGACGCCGTGGTGCACCTGGCCTTCGACGGGCTGCGGGCGCGCTGAGGCCGCCGGGCGTCAGTCCGGCGGGACCTGGTCGGTCTCCTCGAACACCAGCATGGTTCGTGTGCCGAGCACCTGCGGGATGGACTGGATACGGTTGAGCACCAGGTCCCGCAGCGCGTGGTTGTCGGCGGTGTGGACCAGCAGCAGCACGTCGAAGTCCCCGCCGACCAGGGCGATGTGGGCGACCCCGGGCAGCTCCAGCAGCTGCTCGCGCACGGTGCGCCAGGAATTCTGGACGATCTTCAGGGTGACGTACGCGGACGCACCCTGACCCGCCCGTTCGTGGTCCACCCTGGCGGTGAAGCCGCGGATGACGCCGTCCTCGACCATCCTGGAGATCCGGGCGTACGCATTGGCCCGGGACACGTGCACCCGCTCGGCCACCGAGCGGATCGAGGCGCGACCGTCCTGCTGCAGCAGCCGCAGGATCGAACGGTCGACCCGGTCGAGTCTGGACATCTGTTCAGCCGACATGACCCCCCACCCTCACCGATTGGACGCACTGCCACCAGTCGACCTCCGCTCGGGCCGAATGTCCACCACCTTGTCACGGTTCTGGTCAAGATGAACAGACGACCGAACAATCGGTAGGGAGCCCCCGCCACCCCTGGAGGTGCCCCGAGATGACCGTTCTCGACCACAGACACCACACGGTGGTACCCGGCTGGCTGCCCGGCGCCACCGCCCCCCGCACCGACCCCGCACCCCTCCTCCCGGACGTCTCCCCCGTCCGGGTGCTCGGCACCCCCGCCCTGGAGAAGTACGACCCGGCACTGCTGCGCGAGCTCTACCGCCGCCTGGTGATCGGCCGCCGCTACAACCAGCAGGCCACCACCCTCACCAAGCAGGGCCGCCTCGCCGTCTACCCCGCCTCCACCGGCCAGGAGGCCTGCCAGGTGGCCGCCGCGCTGGTGCTCGGCGAGCGCGACTGGCTGTTCCCCAGCTACCGCGACACCCTCGCCGTGGTCTCCCGGGGCGTCGACCCGCTGGAGGCGCTGACCCTGCTGCGCGGCAACGCCCACACCGGCTACGACCCGCGCGCCAGCCGGACCGCCCCGCTCTGCACCCCGCTCGGCACCCAGGCACCGCACGCCGTCGGCCTGGCGCACGCCGCCCGGCTGAGCGGCGAGCCCGTGGTCGCACTCGCCATGCTCGGCGACGGCGGCACCAGCGAGGGCGACTTCCACGAGGCGCTGAACTTCGCGGCCGTGCTCCGGGCCCCGGTGGTCTTCCTGGTGCAGAACAACGGCTACGCCATCTCCGTCCCGCTCAGCGCCCAGTCCGCCGCGCCCAGCCTGGCCCACAAGGCCGTCGGCTACGGCATGCCGGGCCGGCTGGTGGACGGCAACGACGCGCCCGCCCTGCACTCCGTGCTCACCGAGGCGGTCGAGCGGGCCCGCAGCGGCGAGGGTCCGACCCTGGTCGAGGCGCTCACCTACCGGATCGAGGCCCACACCAACGCCGACGACGCCACCCGCTACCGCACCGAGCCCGAGGTGGCCGCCTGGCGGGAGCACGACCCGATCCTGCTGATGGAGCGCGCACTGCGCGACCTCGGCGTGCTGGACGACCGGCTGGTCCAGGACGCGGCCGACGAGGCGGAGCAGCTCGCGGCCCGGATGCGGGCCGAGTTCCACGCCGACCCGGAGCTCGACCCGATGGCGCTGTTCGCCCACGTCTACGCCGAGCCGACCCCGCAACTGCGGGAACAGGCCGCCCAGTTGTCCGCCGAGCTGGCCGCCGAGGCCGAGGTGCAGCACTGATGTCCCCGACAGCCGTCTCCGCGCGCACCGCCTCCATGGCGCAGGCGCTCAACTCCGCACTGCGCGACGCCATGCGCGACGACCCGACGGTGCACGTGCTCGGCGAGGACGTCGGCCGGCTCGGCGGCGTCTTCCGGATCACCGACGGGCTGACCGCCGAGTTCGGCCCCGAGCGCTGCCTGGACACCCCGCTGGCCGAGGCCGGCATCCTCGGCACCGCGATCGGCATGGCGATGTACGGGCTGCGCCCGGTGGTCGAGATGCAGTTCGACGCCTTCGCCTACCCCGCGCTGGAGCAGCTGTTCTCGCACGTAGCCAAGATGCGCAACCGCACCGCGGGCAAGCTCCCGCTGCCGATCACCGTGCGCATCCCGTACGGCGGCGGCATCGGCGGCGTCGAGCACCACAGCGACGCCTCCGAGGCGTACTACACCAGCACCCCGGGCCTGCACGTGGTCACCCCGGGGACGGTGGCGGACGCCTACGGGCTGCTGCGCGCCTCGATCGCCTCCGACGACCCGGTGGTCTTCCTGGAGCCCAAGCGGCTGTACTGGGGGAAGGCCGAGTTCGACCCGGCCGCGCCGGTGGAGCCGATCGGCCGGGCCGTGCTGCGGCGCACCGGCAGCTCCGCCGTGCTGATCACCTACGGCCCCTCGCTGCCGGTCTGCCTGGAGGCGGCCGAGGCGGCGCGGGCCGAGGGCTGGGACCTCGCGGTGCTGGACCTGCGCACCCTGGTGCCCTTCGACGACGAGACCGTCACCCGGGTGGTGCGCTCGATCGGCCGGGCCGTGGTGGTGCACGAGGCGAGCGGCTTCGGCGGGACCGGGGCGGAGATCGCCGCGCGGGTCACCGAGCGCTGCTTCCACCACCTGGCCGCGCCGGTGCTGCGGGTCACCGGCTTCGACATCCCGTACCCGCCGCCGATGCTGGAGCACCACCACCTGCCCGGGGTGGACCGGATCCTGGACGCGGTCGCCCGGCTGCAGTGGGAGGACTGAGGATGATGCCCGTCGTGCGGGAGTTCCGGCTGCCCGACCTCGGTGAGGGACTCACCGGGGCGGAGGTGGTCCGCTGGATGGTCGAGGTCGGTGACGTCATCGCGGTCGACCAGCCGGTGGTGGAGGTGGAGACGGCCAAGGCCGTGGTGGAGGTGCCCTGCCCGTACGGCGGGGTGGTCACCGCTCGGTACGGCGGGGAGGGCGAGGAGATCGCCGTCGGCGCGCCGCTGGTGACGGTCGCGGTGGCGCCGGCGGAGGGCGGTGCGCTGGACGGCGGGGTGCTGGACGGGCCGGGAGGCGCGTCCGCCGCTGTTCCCGCCGACGCTTCCGCCGATGCTTCCGCCGCGGAGGTCGAACGGCCGCTGGTCGGGTACGGGGTCGCGGAGAGCAGGGGTGCGCGGCGGCGTCGGGTCGGCGGGGCCGGTCCCGCTGCGGTGGCCGCGCCGGCCCCGGTCGGCGCTGCTGCCGTTTCCGCTGCTGGGGCTCCTGCTGCGGCGGCGCCGGCGGTTCCTGCCGTGCCGGCCGTGGTGCCGGTGATCTCGCCGTTGGTGCGGCGGCTGGCCCGGGAGCAGGGGGTCGACCTGGCCGCGCTCACCGGGAGCGGCCCGGACGGACTGATCATGCGGGCGGACGTCGAGCGGGCGGTCGCGGCCAAGGTGGCGGCTCCGGCGGTCACCGCGCAGGCCGCCGCTCCGGCGGCCGGGGCGGACGTCGTCCCGCTGCGCGGACTGCGCAAGGCGGTGGCCGACAAGCTCAGCCGCAGCCACCGGGAGATCCCGGCCGCGACCTGCTGGGTCGACGCGGACGCCACCGAACTGATGGCGCTGCGGCGGCAGTTGAACGCGACAGCGGGCCCGAAGGTGAGCGTGCTGGCGCTGCTGGCCCGGATCTGCACGGTCGCGTTGGCGCGCTTCCCCGAGCTCAACTCCAGCGTGACCGAGGACGGTTCGGGGATCCTCCGGCACTCGGCGGTGCACCTGGGCTTCGCCGCCCAGGGGGAACGCGGCCTGGTCGTCCCGGTGGTGCGGGACGCGCAGCGCCTCAGCACCGAACAACTCGGCGAGGAGCTGGGGAGGTTGACCGAGTCGGCGCGCAAGGGGTCGCTCACTCCGGCCGAACTGACCGGCGGCACGTTCACCTTGAACAACTACGGGGTGTTCGGCGTGGACGGCTCCACGCCGATCCTCAACCACCCCGAGGCGGCGATGCTCGGGGTCGGCCGGATCGTTGCCAAACCCTGGGTGCACGACGGGGAGTTGGCGGTGCGCGAGGTGACCCAGCTGTCGTTCACCTTCGACCACCGGGTCTGCGACGGCGGCACGGCGGGCGGCTTCCTGCGCTTCGTGGCGGACTGCGTCGAGCAGCCGGGGATGCTGCTGCGGCAGCTCTGAGCCCGGTCCGACCAGGCGGTGATCGCCCTGGGTGTGCTGCTCGGCACTCAGGGCGACCGCCGATCGAGCGAGAGTAGCGCGTTCCCGGGCCGGGCGTCCGGGCTTCGCGTGATTTGTCGGATGAGTACTTCGGGCGTGCCACGCTGCCTAGGCATCAGCAGAGCCAAGCCAGGTGGTGGCGCAGGCCGGCCGGAGGCGAAACGATTCTCTTGGGTACTCGAAACGTAGCGGTGAAGTCCCGCAGAACACTTCTGATCCGCACCGGGCACGGCTCGGCGGGGGCCGCCTCCGTCCCGGGGCTTCCGGAGCTGCCGCCCCGGCCGGAGGCGGCCGGAACCCCGGCCGGGGAACGGTCCGTCCGCCCGCCGATGCCGCTGGACCCGCCGGACCTCCCGCCGTCGGCGCCGGCGGAGGCGCCGACGGCC
>NZ_JBEPAK010000028.1:0-41426 GCF_040298565.1 Kitasatospora sp. NPDC001539
CACCGTCTGCTGCGCGTCCCGGGCCCTGCCGTGTGCCGTCCGGCGCCGAGGGCGGCTCCGTCGAACTCAGTCGTACTCGGCCGTACTCGGCGATGCCGAGCCGTGCCGAGCCGTGCCGGGGCGTCAGCCGCGCGCGGCGGCGACGGCGGCGCCCAGCGCCTCCTTGATCCGGGGACCGAGGCGGGCGAAGCCCAGCTCCTTCATGGCGGCCCGGAGCAGCTCCTCCTCGCTCCGCTCGGTGCCGTCGCCGTTGATCCAGCGGACGACGGCGAGCAGTTCGTCGGCCGAGTAGGCGGTCACCGGGCGGCCGGGGGTGAAGTCCGGCTTCTCGGGACGGCCTGCGGGAGCCTCGGCGGCGGGCTCCGGCTCGACGGACCCGGCCGCATCGGACTCGGGCTCATCGGACTCGGACCCGACGGACTCGGACTCGACGGCGGGCGCCTCGACCTCGGCGGTCGCGACCTCGACCGGCTCCGGCTCGACGGACTCGGGCTCGACGACCGCAGCCTCGGCCTCCGGCTCGGCGTCGGTGTCGGCCACCTGCGCCTCGGCGGTCCCGGGCTCGGCGGTCACGTCGGTCTCCGCCTCGGCCTCCGGCTCGGCGGCGGTGCTGTCCTCCACCACCTCGGCAACGATCTCGACCTCGGCGGCGGCCTCGTCCGAACCGTCCGCCTCCTCCTCGTCCGCAGCCTCGGACTCGGGAACGGCGGCGGTCGCGGCGGCCACCAGGTCGTCGGCGGCCGGGGAGGGTGCCGGGAGGGACACCACGGCGGCCGGGGCCTCCTCCTCCGTCACCTCCGTCACGACGGCGGCCGACTCGGTCCCGGTGGCTTCGGCCACCGGGTCGGACGGCGCCTCGACTGCCTCCGCACCGGTCCCGGCGTCCGCCTCGTCCTCCACGTCCACCGCGTCCTCGGTGTCAGCGTCAGCGTCAGCCTCGACCTCGGCATCGGCATGGGCGTCAGCCTCGACGTCGACGACGGCCTCGGCATCAGCCTCGACCTCGGCATCGGCATCGGCCTGAGCAGGCACCGCAACCGGCGCTTCCTCCACCAGCCCGTCACGCTGACCGCCGGCCAGGGCCTGACGCGCCGCAGCCTCGGCCTCGGCATCGGCCTCGGCGTCCGACTCCTGATCGCCCTCGTCCTGAACGCCCACGTCGTGGCCGTCCGACTCCTGACCGCTCGCCTCCGACAGACCCGCCTCGGACACGCCCGCCTCCGGCCCGTCCGCCTCCGGCCCGTCCGCCTCGACGCCCGTCGGCTCCTCCGCACCGACGGCCCCGGCCGACCCGGTCAGCCCGTCCCGCTGCCCGCCCGCCAGCGCCTGACGCGCCGCGTACGCGGCCTCGGCGGCGCGGCGGTCGGCCTTGGCGGCGGTCAGCTCGGCGAGCAGGTCGCCGAGGCCGGCGGCCTCCAGGGTGGCGCGCAGGCTGCGGATGGTGGGCAGCCGGTACAGGGTGCCCTCGTCGGTGGCGAGGCGCTCGACCAGCTCGACCAGCTCGGCGAAGGCGAGCCCGTCGAGGTCCTGGTCGGGCAGCAGGCGGGCGAGGCCGCGCAGGCCGGTGTTGATGGTCTCGAAGGCCTGGGCGGTGCGGTCGACCAGGGCGCCGTCGGCGGGCACGACCGGGAGGGTGCCCGCCGGGGCGAGGGCGGCCCAGGCGCGGCGCTCCACCTCGGCGGAGGTGAGGGCCTCGTGCAGGTCCTCGCGGCGGATCCGGCGGTCGGTGGCCAGGGCGGCGGCCTGCTTGCGCAGCGAGCGGCCGCGCAGCCAGGAGAGCTTGACGCCGTTCTCGCGGCGCCAGGCGCTGTCCGCGGTGGCGGCGGCCAGGGCGGCGAGGTCGGCGTCGTACGCGGCGGGGGTGAGGGTGGCGGAGGTGCGGTGCACCCGCTGGAGCAGTTCGACCAGCAGCGCGGTCTTGGCGACGGTGTCGGGCTCGTCGAGCTTGACCTCCGCGGCCAGCGCGGTGACGGCCTCCCAGGTCTGCTGGAGGTCGCTTCCGCGCAGTTCGGCGAGGACGGTGGACGCGGCGCGGGCGTCCTCGGGGGTGGCGACGGTGTCGACGGCCGCGTACCAGGCGTGGGTGTCGGCGCTGAGGGTGAAGGCGCCGAGTTCGGCGTAGCGGCCGAGGTCGTCGCGGAGGTCGGGCTCCGCGGCCGCGTCCTGGGGGTCCTTGACGTCTGCGGCGTCGGCGACGTCGGCCGGGTCGGCTGCGTCGGCGTTGCGCGAGTGAAGCACTGTCATGTGTGGTCCGGTTCTGGGCGTCGACGGCGGGGCTGGCGGGGAGGGCGCGACGGACCGGGTGCGCGGGGTGCCCCTGGGGCGGGGCCGGGGGCGCGCGGTCGGGCCGCCGGTTGCGGAGGCCAAGAATACGGGTGCCCGTTCGAGCCTTGCACGCACCCACCGCCGGACGGACCGGTGTCGCGTGCCCTACCGCCCGCCTGGCCGCTACCCGGGAGGGCTGCCCGGGTGGCCCGTGGCTGGTCCGGACGGGTGGCCGCGGTGCTCCGTCCGGGGTGGACGGGGCCTCCGGAGCCCGTCCAGCGGCACCTTGCGGGCGCTGCGGGCCGGTCGGCCGAGGGGCGGTCGGTACCCGGCCCGACCGAGGGTGGGGGTGTCGACCGGCGCGAGGTACTCGTGCAGCGCGGTGCGGTGCCACCACGCGCCGGTTTCCCGCAGTTCGCGCCATCCGGTGAACCGGTAGAGGTAGAGGGTCGCCCGGACGTGGGTCGGCGGGGCGTCGGGGAAGGGGTTGTGGCGCAGCAGGCGGAGGGTCGCCGGGTCGCCGGCCAGCAGACGGGCGACGAAGGGCAGGAACCAGGGGCGTGCGTAGGCGGGTGAGATGCCGGCGAACCACATCAGCCAGTCGAGCCGCAGGTGGTAGGGGGCGTACTGGCGCGGGAGCCGGCGCACGTCGCCGGGCTTGCCCTTGAAGCCGTACTCGCGCCAGACGGTGTGCGGGGTGAGGACGGCCTCGTCGGTGCCCTCGACCACGACCTCCTGGCGCAGCCGGTTGACGCTGCCGAAGGCGCCGTAGGTGTTGACGAGGTGGATCCGGTTGAAGGAGCGGTTCATCGCCTGGCGGCGGGAGACCATGTTGGCCACCGGCCAGTAGCTGAGCACCGCGACGGCGACGGTCACGGCGATCACCAGCGCTTCGTACCAGAGCGGCGCGCCGGGGTAGTGGCGGGCGTGCACGGGCAGGCCGAGGCGGGCGGGTTCGACGGCGGCGAGGGCGAGCACGACGGTCAGCCAGTTGAGCCAGGCGAAGTTGCCGGAGGCGATCAGCCACAGCTGGGTGACGAGCACGGCGCAGGCGGCGTAGCTCGCGATCGGCTGCGGGAGCAGCAGGCAGACGGGTACGACGAGTTGGACCGCGTGGTTGGCGGCGGCCTCGACCCGGTGCAGCGGGTCGGGCAGGTGGTGGAAGAACCAGCTGAGCGGTCCGGGCATGGGCTGGGTCTCGTGGTGGTAGCGCAGGCAGGTCAGGTCCCGCCAGCAGGAGTCGCCGCGCAGTTTGATCAGTCCGGCGCCGAACTCGACCCGGAAGGCCAGCCAGCGCGTCAGCCACAGGACGAGGGTGGGCGGGGCGGTGTCGGCGTTGCCGAGGAAGGCGGCCAGGAAGCCCGCCTCGAGCAGCAGGGACTCCCAGCCGAAGGAGTACCAGGTCTGGCCGACGTTGACGATGGAGAGGTAGAGCGCCCAGAGCGCCGCCCAGAGCAGCACGGAGGCCCAGAGCGGCACGGCGTCGCCGAGCCCGGCGGCGACGGCGGCGGCCAGGGCGGCGCCGGTCCAGGCGACGGCGGCGAAGAAGCGGTCGCTGTAGTGGAGGTGGAACAGGCTCGGGGAGCGGCGGAACGGCACGCGGGCGGTGAAGCGGGGCACCGGCAGCATGCCGTCGGCGCCGATCAGGGCGCGGAACTGCGCGGCGGCGGCGAGGAATCCGATCAGGTAGAGGCCGGCGAGCAGGCGTTGGACGAGCAGTCGGCTCAGCCAGTAGTCGGGGGCGGCGAACCAGTCCATGCGGCCCATGCCTACCATCGGCGGCCCGCCGCCGGGCCCGGCCGGGGTGCGGGGGGCGGGCGGTTCACCCGCTCGGCCCGGGGCTGCGGGCGGGTGGTGCGGGTCAGGGGGTCCGGAGCCGCCGCGGCGGCGCCAGCGGTCCCTCCGCGGGGCACCGCCCGGACGGCAGTGTGGCGGGGAGCCTCTCCACGGGGGTGAGAGGCGCCCCGCCACGGGGGGTGGTCGGTGCGGTGGTGGAGCGATCCGCCGGCCGGGTGCGGTGCACCTGCGGGCGGGTGGTCGGCCGTTCAGCTCGGCAGGACGTGTCCGGACCCGCCGTTGACGCCCGGGCGACCGGTCCCGGGGGCGGCGCCCGTCTGCTGGAGCCGGTCGACCAGCAGCGCGGCCAGCGTGCCGAGTTCCTCCTCGGTGCGGGACTGCGCGGTGACGTCCATGCCGACGGTGAGGACGCCGTTGACCTGGCCGGTGCGCACGGCCCGCATCGGGGTGCAGGTGAAGCTGAAGACCTGCTGGATGCGCTGCGCCTCGGGGCGGGCCTGGATCCGGACGTCGTTGAGGACGGTGGTGCGGCCGGTGTGGTACGCCTCGGTGACGGCCTGCTGGAGGCCGGCCGCGCCGAGCTGCGGGTAGGCCGCGCCGACCGAGCCGTAGGCGACCGGGGCGCCGAAGGTCTCGGCGTGCTGGGCGTTGGCGTAGCGGATCTCCTGGCCGGGCCCGTCGGTCAGCATGATCGGGAACGGGGAGCCGTCGAAGGCGGCGAACATCTCCTGCTGCTGGGCGAGCAGGTTGTCGCGCAGCCGGATCTCGGAGAGCAGCGCCTCGGCGAGGTGCTGGATGTCGCGCAGCCGCTCGCGGCCCCACTGGCGCGGTTCCCGGTCGAGGACGCAGACGGTGCCGATGACGGTGTTGGTGTCGTCGACGAGCGGGGCTCCGAGGTAGGCCCGGACGCCGAGTTCGTCCACGACCGGGTTCCCGGCGAACCGGGGGTAGGCGAGGATGTCGTCCAGCGCCAGGGGCGAGCGCTGGGCGACCACGTGCGGGCAGAACCCGTGGCTGAGCGGCATCTGGCGGGTGGGGAGGTCGAAGGCGATGCCCCGGTCCGCCCAGGAGGCGCCGTCCTCGTGCGCGGTTTCCGTCGAAGTTGGCGGGATGTAGAGCCCCCGGAACATCTGGCGCTCGTCGTTGATGAAGTTGACCATCGCGATGGGGGCGCGGGTGATACTGGCTGCCAGGTGGGCGAAGCGGTCGAAGGCCTCGTCCGCGGACGGGTCGTTGAGACCCAGGCTGCGCAGTCTGCGGGTTCGCTCGGACTCCCCGGCGGCACCCGGGAACTGGCCTTGAGTGCTCATCACATCAGTCATGGCGCACATGTAATCAGACATCCGGGCGCTGCGGTGGAACCGGGACCGGCCGGCGGTCACTGCTGATGTTCAGTCAAAACCGCATGTGAGCGGCCGACCGCAGGCTGTGGAGCGGAGGAAGATCACTTCCCCGCGGGCACCGCGGCGAAACTCGCTCGAAAAAGGACGCGCCGAATCCCGCCAATCCAAGATCAGATCTGTGTAAGCCGGCACGTCCATATGACAATGAGCCCTGCCGAAGACACGGACGGTAGTCCCCGACCCTCCGGGAACCCGCCCCAGGATCCGCATGCACCCCGGTTGCGAAGGAGCGATCGGCCCGCCCCACCCCCTCCACACCCCCACCGATCCCCTCGGGGGAGCGGCCGGAGCGGCATCGACGGCATGAACGGAGGCACGACACCCACCGGAACGAGAGGACGAGAGCATGGCGATGGACTACTTCACCGACGAACGGCACGAAAGCCTCCGCGCGGAGGTCCGTGAGTTCGCGGAGAAGGAGGTGCGTCCGCAGGTGGCCAGGATGGAGTCCGACCGGGAGGTGGAGATCGACCTCGCCCGTGAGATCGCCCGCCGGGGCTGGATCGGCGTCACCATTCCCCGGGAGTTCGGCGGCCTGGGGCTGGGACACCTCGCCAAGACCGTCATCGTGGAGGAACTGGCCCGGGTCAGCGGCGCGATGGGCGCGGTGGCACAGGCGTCGCAGCTCGGCGTCGCCAAGGTCCTCCACTTCGGCTCGGACGCACAACGACGGGAGTGGCTGCCGAAGTTCGCGTCCGGAGCGGCGCTGCCGACCATCGCCGTCACCGAGCCGGAGTCCGGCGGCCACGTGCTGGGCATGTCCGGCACCGCCCGCCGCGAGGGCGACGAGTACGTGCTCAACGGCCGGAAGGTCTTCGTCGGCAACTCCCACATCGGCGACGTGCACGGCGTGGTCCTGCGCACGGGTACCGGCAGCCGGGGCCTGTCCGCCTTCCTGGTCGAGAGCGACCGGCCCGGCTTCCGCACCGGATCGATCGGCACCCAGGGCGGTCTGCACGGCTTCAGCTTCGGTGAGCTCGTCTTCGAGGACTGCCGCATCCCGGCGGCGAACCGGCTCGGCGAGGAGGGGCTCGGCCTCGACGTCGCCTACTCCTCCTCCACCCTGTACGGCCGGCTGAACCTGGGGGCCGTCGCGCTCGGCATCCACGTCGCGGTCGTCGAGGACACCGTGCGCTTCGCGGAGGAGCGGATGCTCTACGACCGGCCGATCAACCAGCTGAACAGCATCGCGCTGAAGCTCGGCGAGATGCAGTCCCGGCTGATGACGGCCAAGCTGGCCGCCTACCACGCCTCCCACCTGCTCGACCGCGGCAAGGCCTGCGACGCGGAGCTGATGAACGCCAAACTCGTCAACACCGAGTACGCGATGGACTCGGCGCGCCAGGCGATGGAGATCTTCGCCGCCCGCGGCACCCAGGAGGAGCACCACATCATCCGCTACCTGCGGGACGCCACCCACGTCTACGCCCCGGCCGGCACCTCGGACGTGCAGAAGCTGCGCCTGGGACAGGTGGCTTCGGGCACGTACGGCAAGCAGTGGTCGGCCGAGCTGTCCGACGTGACCAGTTGGGCGTGGACGGAGCTCAACCAGCTGGAGGCGCAGCGCGCGGAGCGGCGCGGCCCCCAGCGGGACGAGCTGCGCAACGAGCGGCGCGGCGTCCAACGGGAGGAGCGGCGGGACGAGCGGCGGGTGCGGGCCGCCCGGGTGGTGCCGATCTCGCTGGCGGGCTGACCCGGCCCGTTTGACCTGTTCCTGACGGTGTTCCCGGGGCGCGCCCGCCGCCGCCCCGGGAAGCCGCTCCGACTCTTCGCGACCGCGGCGACCTGCGGCGTTCCGTCGGCGAACCCTTCCGCCGGGCGCCGCCGACGGCACCATCGGCCGTTCACATATCGTCAGTTGATGTTGCTAACAAGGCACCTGGGGCTGATAGGTTTCCTGCCGTCGGCGGCCGTAGCTGCACCCGCTCGGACGGTGACACCGCGTCACCCCGTCCGGCGGACCCGGCCTCGGCGCCCAGAAGCCCGCCCGGGCCGCTCGGGCCGACCACGCCGTTCGGACCCGCGACCCGGCCCCGCAACTCGGCCCTGCGACAAGGAATCAGATGCCAGGCATATCGGCCCCCCGCACGGGCCACCGCGCCGGCCGGTCCGGCTCCCTCCGCAGCTCGATCCTCGGCCTCGTCCTCCTCCCCGGCCTGGGCCTCGCCGCCGCCTGGGGCTACGCCGCCTACCTGCTGCGCGACGCCGGGCACCGCACCGCGTTGCTGGCCGGCACCGCCGTCGTCGTGGTGGTCCTGCTGGTCAGCGCGATCCGCGCGGCCAGGGTCGCCCGGGCCCTGTCCGCCCGGCTGGCCGGCCTGCGGGCCGACACCTTCGCGCTCGCCCAGCGCGAGATCCCCGAGGTGGCCGACCGGCTGCGCGCCGGGGAGACCGTCCTCGTCCCGCCGGCCTGGGCGCCGTCCCGGCGGATCGGCGACGAGGTCCAGCAGGCCTCCGACGGCCTGGCCGCCGTCCGCCAGGCCGCCGTCGCGGCCATCGTCCACCAGGCCCAGGGCCGTGAGGGGACGAAGAAGGTCTTCCTCAACATCGCCCGGCGCACCCAGATCCTGATCCACCGGCAGATCAGCATGCTCGACGCGCTGGAGCGCGAGCACGAGGAACCGGAGCTGCTGCGCGAGCTGTTCGCGGTCGACCACCTGGCCACCCGGATGCGGCGGAACGCCGAGAACCTGGTCATCCTCGGCGGGGCGCTGCCGGCCCGGCGCTGGCGCAACGCGGTGCCCGTGGTCAACGTCCTGCGCAGCGCCGTCTCCGAGACCGAGAACTACTCCCGCGTCGTCGTCCAGGGCGTGCCCCGGGTCTCGCTCAGCGGGCAGGCCGTCGCCGACGTGATCCACCTGGTCGCCGAACTGATCGAGAACGGCACCACCTTCTCCCCGCCGTACACCCAGGTGCAGGTCTGCGCCCAGGAGGTCCCCAAGGGCCTGGCGGTCGAGGTCGAGGACCGCGGCCTCGGCATGACCGAGGAGGAGTACGAGCGGCTCAACGAGTACCTGGCCAACCCGCCCGAGCTGGACGTCTCCGCGCTCGGCGACGACCTGAGGCTCGGCCTGTTCGTCGTCGCGCGGCTCGCCGCCCGGCACGCCGTCCAGGTCACCCTGCGGCCCTCGCCGTACGGCGGCACCCGGGCCGTGGTGCTGGTGCCGGCGGTGCTGCTGGAGCAGGCCGAGCAGCCGGCCGCGGTGCCCGGGCTGCCCTCCGGCGCGCGGGTCACCCGTACGCCGGTGCCGGAGCAGCGGCCCGCGGCGGACGGCGGGCCCAGCGGCCCTTCCGCGCCCGAGGTGGACACACCCCCCGCACCGGCCGGACCCCTCGCACCGGTCGGACCGGCCGGACCCGTCGGACCGGGCGGTCCCGGGACCGCGGGCGGTGGTGCGGTCGCCGGCGAGCTGCTCGGACGGCCGGACGGGGACGGCGACACCGCCCCCGCCGGCGGCGGGCTGCCGGTGGGCGCCGAGATCCCCGGGCTGCCCGGCGCCGTGGTGGTGCCCCGGCCCGTGCTGCCCCGGCCGTACGACCTTCCGGACGATCCGTCGGAGCCCGGCCCGGCGGAGCCCGGCACCGCTCCGCTCCCGGCTTCCGGCGGGGGCACCGGGGACGCTTCCGGCCCTGCCACCGGGCCCGGCTCCGGCACCGCCTCCGCCCCCGCTCCGCACCGGGCGGACGGGCTGCTCGCGGACCCGGCGGCCGTCTTCGACGGGGTGCCCGCCGACCGCTCGGTGCCCAGCCACGCACGCCCCCGGGAGGAGCAGGTGGCGCAGGGCCCGGACGGTGAACTGCGCACCCCGCGCGTCCTGCCGCAGCGGGTCCGCAACGCCAGCCTCGCCGAGCAGCTCCGCGAAGCCCACGCGCCCGGCGCGATGCTGCCGCCGGTGCCGCCGGCACCGTCGTCGCCGCAGGCCTCGCCGGCCCGGCCGTACGGGACGCACACCGCACCCGACGGTTCCCGCCACGACGGCGCCGACGGTGACCCCTCCCCGGCGCGCTCGCGCGCCACCATGGCCGCCATCCAGCGCGGCACCCGGAGCGCCCGCGAAGCCGGTGCCGACCCGGGCGCACCAGCCGTGCCCCCCGACCTGGCGGAACGTTCCGCCACTCAGGACGCCCGCGGGACCGCCCCCGGGACCGCCCCCGCGCAAGCGCCCGCCGCCCAGGAAGCCAAGGAACAGCAGTGATGACGCAGCACACCGAGACCCAGCGCGACCTCAACTGGCTGCTGGACCAGCTGGTGGCGCGGGTCCCCGAGACCCGGCACGCCATCGTCCTCTCCGAGGACGGCCTGCTGGTCGGCATGGACCAGGGACTCGACCGGGCCGACGCCGAGCACCTGTCCGCCGTCGCCTCCGGCCTGCAGAGCCTCGCCCGCGGCGCCGGGCACCGCTTCAACGGCGGCCGGGTCCGGCAGACCGTGGTCGAGATGGACCAGCTGTTCCTGTTCGTCACCACCGCCGGGCAGGGCGCCCGGCTCGCCGTCCTCACCAGCGAGCAGGTGGACGCCGGACTGATGGCCTACGAGATCAACATGCTGGTGAAGCAGGTCGGGCAGTACCTGACCGCGGCGCCGCGCAGCGACGCGGGCCAGGTCGGCGCGGGTGGCGGTGCGTGACCACCGCCGACGCCGACGAGGGCTGGTTCTACGACAAGGACGCCGGCCACCTGGTCCGTCCCTACGCCATCACCAACGGGCGCACCGGCCCGGTCCGTACGGGCTTCGCGCTGATCACCCTGGTGGTCACCGCCGACCCGCGCACCGACACCAGCCGGCTGGCCCCCGAACCGGCCGCGATCATCGACCTGTGCCGCGAACGCCCGCTGGCCGTGGCCGAGATCGCGGCCACCCTGGACCTGCCGGTGAGCGTGGTCAAGGTGCTGCTGGACGACCTCGCGGAGGCCCGGCTGATCCTCACCCGGGCCCCGGTCCAGCTGGCCGAGGCGCCGGACATCTCGCTGATCCAGGCCGTGATCGAGGGCGTCCGCCGGCTCTGAGCGGCGGACCGGCCCCGCATGCGACTCCCAGTTCCCCTCCAGGAGACCCGAATTGACGATCAAGAGCCTGGTGCCGGGCGCGGTCAAGATCCTCGTCGCCGGCGGTTTCGGTGTCGGGAAGACCACGATGGTGGGCTCGGTCAGCGAGATCGAACCGCTGCAGACCGAGGAGCGGATGACCCGCGCCAGCGTCGGGATCGACAGCCTCGACGGCATCCAGGACAAGTCCACCACCACGGTGGCGATGGACTTCGGACGGATCACCCTCCGCGAGGACCTGGTGCTCTACCTCTTCGGCACGCCGGGGCAGTTCCGGTTCTGGTTCATGTGGGACGACCTCGCGCTCGGCGCCCTCGGGGCGATCGTCCTCGCGGACACCCGGCGGCTCGAGACCAGCTTCGCCGCCGTGGACTTCTTCGAGCAGCGGGGCATCCCGTTCGCGATCGGCGTCAACTGCTTCCACGGACGGCGCGAGGCCAGCCCGGAGGACGTCCGGCGCGCCCTCGACCTCGGGCCGGAGGTGCCGGTGGTGCTGTGCGACGTCCGGGAGCGGGCGTCCAGCAAGGAACTGCTGCTCGCCCTGCTCGACCGGGTGCACCGGGAGGCGCTGGCCGCCGGACGGCGGTGAGGGCGGCCCGCCGGACACCGGTGAGGGCGGGCCGTCGCGGTCGGGCCGCCGCGGTCACGCCTTCGTCGGCGTGAGCTCGGTCAACGCGTCGACCAGGGTGGACAGTTCGGGCACCTCCGCGGCCTGGGCCAAGGTCGCCTCCAGGGTGGCGTCGTGCACCGGTCGGGCGGCCTCCAGCAGCGCGCGGCCCGCCGCCGTCAACTCGGTGTAGATGCCCCGGCGGTCGTCCGCGCAGAGGTAGCGGCTGAGCAGCCCCCGGTCCTCCAGCCGGGTCACCAGCCGGGTGGTCGCGCTGCTGCTCAGCGCCGCCGCGCGGGCCAGCTGCTGCATCCGCATGTGCCACCCGTCCTGCCGGGAGAGGGCCTCCAGCACGGTGTACTCGACCACGGAGAGCTGGTGCCCCGCCTGGAGCGCCTTCTCCAGCGCGGTGTCGATCAGCCCGTGCAGTGCGGCGAGCGTGCGCCAGCCACTGGCCCGGACCTCGGCGGCGTCGTCGCGGATCCCCATGGCTCGCCTTCCCTTCGCGTTCACCCGTACGCCCCGTTGCGTCTTCCGTTCGACAGTATCCCAGTTGGCGCGGATTATCTGACTCTGCAATTACTTCGGTTCCGGGCGGCACCGGGCGGCACCGCCCCGGTCGGGCAGCAGCGGCGGGCGGCGGCACCGGCGGCCGGAGCGCGGCCGGGTGGTGCTAGCGTCGCGGCGGCGGCGCGTCGGCGTCCGCCCCGGACGAGATGTGCGCCGTACCCGGCCCGCGAAGACGACGCACCGAGGAGACGTCATGGCCGCCCGCACGCCGATCGCCCGCCCGCTGGACGTGCGGTGGATCCACGGCTCGCCGTCAGCGAAGCACAACACGGATCCGGACATCCAGGTCCACGAGTACGACGAGCACACCGTCATCCTGCGGCAGAACAAGGCGGTCCACTACGAAGCGCCGTTCCTGTTCCTGCTGTTCGGGGCGGAACGGGCGGTGCTGATCGACACGGGCGCCACGGCCGAGCCCGAGTACTTCCCGCTGCGCGCGACCGTCGACGGCCTGGTGGCGAGGTGGCTCGCCCGGAACCCCCGGGAGGACTACCCCCTGCTGGTGCTCCACACCCACCCGCACGGCGACCACATCGCCGGGGACGGCCAGTTCGCCGACCGGCCGGCGACCACCGTGGTCGGCGGCGACCGGCCCACGGCCTGGGCGTACTTCGGCTTCGGCCGGGCCCCGGAGGCCGTGGCCCGGGTCGACCTCGGCGGCGGGCGGGTGCTGGAGTGCCTGGCCACCCCCGGCCACCACGAGGCGGCGGTCACCTACTACGACCCGTGGACGGGCTTCCTGCTCACCGGCGACACCGTCTACCCGGGCCGGCTCTACATCGACGACTGGCCCGCCTTCGGGCGCACCGTCGAGCGGCTCGTCGAGTTCGCCGGGAGCCGCCCCGTCACGTACGTGCTCGGCTGCCACATCGAGATGACCCGCACCCCGGGCGTCGACTACCCGGTCCGCACCACCTACCAGCCGGACGAGCCCCCGCTCCAGCTCACCGTCGACCACCTGCACCGCATCCGCGCCGCACTCGCCGAACTGGGCGAGGGGCCGCGTCGCCACGCACTGGACGACCTGATCCTCTGGCCCACCGACTGAGCGGGCCCGGGCCCGGACGCGCCCGTCACCCGGGCCGGGCGAGCGGCCGTCAGTGCGCGGCCGGGGGCGGGGTGAGTCCGGCGCAGCCGCGGAGGCCGTCGCGGCGCTTGAGGGCGGCTTCGGCGGCGGCGCCGGTGACCGGCTCGGGGATGCCCTTGTCGTCGATGGTGGCCGGGGTGAAGGCCTCGCCGGTGACCTTGCCGTCGGCGGTCAGGGTGAGGGTGGTGACGCCGGTCTCGTTGGAGTTGGGGTAGTTGGACGTCCCGTACCAGAGGAAGTTGCCGAAGCCGTACCCGACGTAGGTGTCGCCGAGCATGCCCGAGCCGACCATGGTGTGGGCGTGGGTGCCGACCACGGCGGTGGCGCCGGCGGTGGCGAGCTTCTTGGCGACGGCGGTCTGGGCGCCGGTCGGGCAGGCCTTGCCCTCCTCGCCCCAGTGCAGGTAGACGAGCACGACCGGGGCCTGGCGCTTCGCCGACTCCACCGCCTTGACCAGGGCGGGGACGTCCAGCGCCGAGGCGATGCCCGGCTTGTTGGCGCCGGCCCGCCACTTCTGGTTGGTGATGTCCTCGACCTGGCTGGCGGCGACCACCGCGACCTTCACCCCGCGCACGGTGGCGGTGTACGGCGCGTACGCCTCGGTGGCGTTGCGTCCGACGCCGATCACCGGGATCGGCGAGGAGCTCTTGGCGGCGAGGGTGTCGGTGAGGCCGTCGGCGCCGAAGTCGACGGCGTGGTTGTTGGCCATCGAGACGACGTCCACCCCGGAGTCCTTGAGCACGGACAGCGCCTTGGGCGAGGTGCGGAAGGTGTACGTCTTCGGCTCCGGCGCACCGCGGCCGGTGATCGCGGTCTCCAGGTTGAGGACGGACAGGTCGGCGTCGGCGAGGGTGCGGGAGATCGGGCCGAGCGCGGGCTCGGGCGGCTGCACCGACAGCCGGGCCTCGGTGCGGCCCTCGAAGTGGACGTCCCCGGCGAAGGCGACGGTGATGCTGCCGTCGGGCCGGGGCGCGCCGCCCTTGGTGGGGGCCGGGGCCGGGCCGGAGGACGGGCCGGCGGAGCCGGAGGGCCCGGCCGTCGCGGCGCCCGCGGGGGAGGCCGGGGCGGGCGGCGGGTCGTCCGGTCCGCAGGCGGCGACGGCGGTCAGCCCGACGAACAGCGCGACGGCGGCCGCGGCACGGCGCATGAGTGGTTCCCCCCGGAGGATGGTGCAAGAGCGGTCAGCCTACGCCACCGAATCGGCACCGCTTCAGCTCGCCCCCGCAATCTTTCGAACACAAACGCGCAGCGGCGGCTCGGTCCCGGGCGCCGGCGGACGGCTCTCCCGGCCGGCCCCCGCCGCACCGGCCACCGCACCCCTGGCGACCCGGCGGGCCGAGGGGCGGCGTTGGACCATGGAGGGGAGGCAGAGGCCCACGCCGGAGGTGGTTCCGAATGGCCGACTTCCCACCGCAGTACCGGACGGCGACCGCGGAGGCGCGGCCTCCGGACGCCACCCGCGGCACCGCCCCGGACGCCGTGCACGGCATCGCCCCGGACGCCGCCCCGGACACCGTGCGCACCAAGGACTGGCAGCTCAGCCTGCACGTGGTCGAGGACGCCGACACCACCCGGGTGCACGCCGTGCTCGACGCCGACGGCACCGTGCTGCGCAGCGACGCGCTGGCCCGCCGCAACCCCCGCGACGACCCGGACCCCCGGGTCGGCGACGAGTTCGCGGTCGGCCGCGCCCTGGTCGACCTCGGCCACCAGCTGCTGCGCGCCGGCGTGCACGATGCCACCGATCCGGCCGAGGAGTGAGCGCGACGGCCACCGCGGGGGACAGCCCCGCCCGACCCGCCGCCGTTCACGCCCGGAATCGCACCTGCCCCGCGCCGCACCCGACCGCCGCACCCGGCCGACCCACCCACCCCGCGCCACCCGGCGGACCGCCGCGCCCGCCGGCCCGCCGTGTCCCACGGCGGAACACCCGGACCGAGCGCGACCCGGCCGGGTACGCCATGCTGAACCGCGACGCCCCGAACCGGGCGCGCCGCAGCGGAGGAGCGCACCCCACCCATGACCACCCCGTCGACCGACGCGCCGCCCGACCCCGACTTCACCCCGGCCCAGCGCGCCCGCGGCCGGGCGCTGCGCCGCGCCCAGCTGCCGTGGCTGCTCGGCGGCCGGGTGGCCGGCCTGGCGCTGACCCTGGTGCTCGGCCTGAGCCCGGCCGGCGCCGCCCTGGTGACCGCCACCGGCCGCTGGTTCGGCGGCTCCCGCACCGCCGTCGTCCTCTCCGGTGCAGCGGCGTTGCTGCTGCTCGGCCAGGCGCTCCAGCTGCCCTTCGGCGCCAGGGTGCGCTCCGTCCGGGCGCGCTACGGCCTGGTGACCCAGGGCTGGGCCGGCTGGGTGGTGGACGTGCTGCGCGGGCTGGCGCTCGGCCTGCTCCTGGTCCTCCCGCTCGCCCTCGGCCTGTTCGCCCTCACCGGCTGGTCGCCGCAGCACTGGTGGCTCCCGGCCGCCGGCGCGGCGGCCGTGCTGACCGCCGCCCTCTCCTTCCTCCACCCGCTGCTGATCGAGCCGGTGTTCAACCGTTTCGCCCCGATGCCGCCGGGCGAACTGCGCACCGCGCTGCTCGAGCTGGCCGAGCGGGACGGCGTGCGGGTGCGGGACGTCCTGGTCGCGGACGCCTCCCGGCGGACCACCGCGCTGAACGCGTACGTCTCCGGGCTGGGCGCGACCCGCCGGATCGTCGTGTACGACACCCTGCTGTCGACCGCCGAGCCCCGCGAGGTGGAGCTGGTGGTGGCGCACGAGCTGGGCCACGTCAGGCACCGCGACGTGCCGCTCGGGACGGCGCTGGGCGCGGTCGGCGCGGCCGTCGTGGTGGCCGTACTGGGCTTGCTGAGCACCTGGCGCCCGCTGCTGGACGCCGCCGGGGTCGATGACGCGGGCGATCCGCGGGCGCTGCCGCTGCTGGCCGCGCTCGCCGCGCTGGCGGGTGCCCTGTCCGGCCCGGCGCAGTGCGCGGTGAGCCGCCGGATCGAGGCGAGGGCGGACCGGCATGCACTCGAACTGACCGGTGATCCCGAACAGTTCATTGCGATGCAGCGCAGACTTGCGCTGGCGAACGTCTCCGATGTCGACCCGCCCCGGGTGCTTGAGCTACTGTTCGCCACTCACCCGAGTGCGACCCGCCGGATCGCGGCCGCCCGCGCCTGGCAGGCCGGACCGGGGCGGACGGCGGGCGGGACGGCGGACATGACTGCGGGCGGGACGGCGGACGGACCGGCGGACGGACCGGCCGGCGGATCGGCGAGCCGGACGGCCGGCGGCGGCACCGGCGGGGCCGCCGGCGGAACCACCCCGGGCCCGGTCGGCGAGCCGCGCGCGACGCCGGGCGAATCTGTTGTATAGTGCAACAAATTTCGAGGAGGTAGGAACGCCGTGCCCGGCCGCGAGTCGTCCATCGACACCATTCAGCGCGAGCTGACCGCCTTCGCCCGCCGTGCCCGGCACAAGGCCTCCCAGCTGCACCCCGACCTCTCCCTGGTCACCTACAGCATCCTCGACCTGATCACCGAGCGCGGCGGCTGCCGGGCCGCGGACGTGGCCGCGCACTTCATGCTCGACAAGTCCACCGTGAGCCGCCAGGTCACCGCCCTGGAGAAGCTCGGCCTGCTGCGCCGGGAGGCCGACCCGGACGACCAGCGGGGCCAGATCCTGCGCGCCACCGAGGCCGGCCTGACCCTCCTGCGCGATGCCAACGAGCAGCGGCGCGCGGCCTTCACCACCCGCTTCACCGACTGGTCCGACGAGGACGTCGCCCGCTTCGCCGCCTATCTGGCCCGCTACGGCGCGGAGGAGTAGGCCGGGGGCCGGTCACGGCCGCGCGTCGCCACCCGGCCCGCGCCGGCACGGTCCGAGCGTGCCCGCCGAGGGCGCCGCCCCGGGCACCATCGCCCGGGGTGCGCCCCACCGGCCCCACGGTGTACAGAGGAGGGGTGCCCCTCCGGCAGCGTCCCGAAGAGCCGCGTCCTCGCGCCCGCCGCCGCTCCTGGCGACCTGACCGCCGCGCGCTGACGGCGCTGCCGCTCGCGCTGATCGTCGTGATCACCGTCGTCGACATCCTCTCCCCCGCCCAGGTCCACCTGGGCCCGCTGCTGATCGTCGCCCCCGCCCTGACGGCCTCCATCGCCGGCCCCCGTGCCACCGCCGGGGTCGCCCTGCTCGCGCTCGCCGCGCTCACCGTCATCGGCGCCGTCCGGGACGGCCTGACCAGCATCAACATCGAGAGCCAGCTCGGGGCGCAGATCGTCGTCTCGGTCCTGATCGTCGGACTGCGGGTGCTGCGCGACCGGCACGAACGCGAGCTGGCCCGGGTCCGGTCGGTCTCCGAGGCCGCCCAGCGGGTCCTGCTGCGTCCGCTGCCGGAGCGGCTCGGGCCGCTGCACCTGGCCTCCGTCTACCTCGCCGCCGAAGCCGAGGCGCAGGTCGGCGGCGACCTCTACGCGGCCGCCCGCACGGCCACCGGCACCCGGCTGCTGGTCGGCGACGTGCGCGGCAAGGGCCTGTCCTCGCTCGGCGACGCGGCCCTGCTGCTCGGTGCCTTCCGCGCCGCCGCCCACCTGCACGCGGACCTGCCGGACCTCGCCGCCTACCTGGACGGCAGCGTCTGCTGGGACCTCGCCCAGTTGGCCGAGCAGTCCCGGCAGGCCCGGCTGGCCCGCCCGTCGCTGCGCCAGGGGCAGCAGGAGGCGCCCGACGAGGGCGGCGAGTCCTTCATCACCGCGGTGCTGCTGGACATCCCCGACGACGGCTCGCCGGTCCGCCTGATCGACTGCGGCCACCCGCCCCCGCTGCTGCTGCGCCCCGAGGGCATCACCGCCGTCGCCGCCCGCCACCCGGCGCCCCCGCTCGGCCTCGGCGAGCTGGCGCCGGTGGAGTACGAGGTGGAGACCTTCCCCCTGCGCCCCGGCGACCGGCTGTTGATCTACACGGACGGCGTGATCGAGGCCCGGGACGCCCAGCGCCGCTTCTACCCGCTCACGGAGCGGGTGGCCGCCTGGCAGGCCGAGCGCCCCGCCGCCCTGCTGAACCGGCTGCGCCGCGACCTGCTCGCCCACGTCGGCGGGCGGCTGGACGACGACGCGGCGATGGTCGTGGTCGAGCGGCTGCCGTAGCGCAGGCCCCTCGGGAGCGCCGCGGGGACGCCGGGAGGGGGCTCAGGGCTTGTACGGCAGCTGCGGCACGTCGAAGCAGTTCTCGGTCATGGCGGGCACCTGGGTGACCCAGCCGCCCCGCCCGCCCTGCGCGGAGTCCTGCCAGCGGGCCGCGTTGAGGCAGGCCCTGGTCGGGCCGGTGGGCGGGGGCCGGGGGACGAAGGAGGCGGGCAGGATCAGCCCGTGCGCGTCGTAGGGCTCGGCGCGGTTCATGAAGGCCTCGACGCACCCCCGGGTCGGGGCCGCGCCGCAGGAGTCCAGCGCGTCGGTGAGCCACTGGGCGCCGGCCCACCCCTCCAGTTCCCAGGCGGACAGCCGGGCGGCCCGGTCCGGGTAGTAGCGGGCCATCGCGGTGCGGAAGTCCCGCACCGCCGGGTACTGCTCGTCCTCGTAGTCGAGGCTGGAGGAGGTCGCCCAGAGCGCGTTGCGGCAGTTCGGCGAGGAGGCGTAGTCGGTGCGCACCGACTCGGACCAGTTCTGCACGTTGGTCACCTTCGCGGCGACGGTGACCCCCGCCTCGTCCAGCGCCCGGCAGAGCGCCGCGTTGCCCCGGGTGTCCATCGCGTCGAACAGCAGCTGCGAGCCGTCGGCCCGCACCGCCGCGGCCACCGCCTGGAAGTTCGGCAGCGCGAAGTCGACCGTCTGGAGCAGCACCCGGTAGCCCTCCGCCTCCAGCCCGGCCTTCAGCTGTCCGGCGTAGCGGGCGGAGTCGGACTGGTTGTAGGCGACCACGGCGGCGCTGCTCGCGCCCAGGCGCTGCTTGAAGAAACGGAACACCTCGGTGCTCTGGTACAGCGTCCCGTTCCAGCCGACCGCTCGGCCGTCGCGCGGGGCGGCACTGCCGTAGATCCCGTACAGGTGCGGCCAGCGGTCGTACGCGGTGCCGATCGGCTGGCCGCCGATGTCGGGGACGGCCCTGCCGCTCACGTACGGCGCGCCCGCGTAGTCCAGCACGCTGCCGCTGACGAAGGCGAAGACGTGCGCCTGGTCGATCAGCCGGTGCACGCAGTCCTGGTTGCCGACGCCGCTGCCGCCGTCGTCGCAGGTCACCAGCTTGACGGTGCGCCCGTGCAGGCCGCCGTGGTCGTTGAGGGCCTGGAAGAAGGCCTGGGCGCCGTAGCGGGGGCCGCTGAACACCTCGCTGCCGACCGGGCTGGTGAGCGAGGTGACGATGCCGATCCGGATCTCGGTGGCGGTGACGCCGGTGTCGGACGCCGGGTTGGTGCCCGAACCGGCCGTGCCGCCGCCGGTGCCGCCCGACGGTCGGGCGCGGGCGGTGAAGTCGGCCTCCGGCAGCCGGGTGCCGCACCCGGTGAGGGCCGGCGCCAGGGCCAGCAGGGCCGACAGGGCCGCTGCCGAGGCCCGCAGCGGAACGCGGGCGGGCCGCCGGCGCGGGATCGCGTCGGCGGCCCGGCGTCGCGGCGGGACGGTCGGCGGCGCGGTCAGCTGCATCCGGGGACGGGTGTGCCGCTGGCTCCGCCGGCCTGGGTGAGCAGACCGCACAGGGTGGCGCGGGAGACCTTCCAGGTGCCGTTCTCCAGGACGGACTGGCCGGTCGCGCTCGGCTCGACCTCGTTGCCCTGGAGGAAGAGCGCGTAGGTGACGGTCGCGTCGGCGGCGTCCGTGAAGGCGACGTCGTTGACCTTGGCCTTCACCTGGCCGACCCGCGGATCCTGCGAGAAGCCCTGGAGCACGGGGAGCAGCGCGTCACCGCCCTGGAGCAGCTTCGCCTTGTCGGCGATCGGGGTGGCGGGGTCGAAGAACCGCTCCCAGTTGGTGGTGATCTCCGCCTTCGCGGCGGCCGGATCGGCGGGGGCGGTCCCGGTGGCCCCGGCTCCGGCGCTTCCGCTCCCGGTCGCGCCGGCGCTCGCACTCGCACTGGTGCCGGCGCCGGCACCGCCGGTCGCGCTCGCGCTCGCGCTCGCCGAGGAGGGGGCCGAGGAGCCGGACGAGCCGCTGCTGCACGCGGCGGCCGAGCACACCAGCAGTACGGCGAGCAGCCCGCCCGCCGTCCGCCGGAGGGGGCCGCCGCCCTCGGGGGTGCCGCTTCGCGTCACGTGCATGGTGATCCCTCTCGGCTTCGCCGCCCGGGCCGGTCGCGCGGTGGGCCCGCCCTC
This sequence comes from Kitasatospora sp. NPDC001539, assembly GCF_040298565.1. NCBI lineage: Bacteria > Bacillati > Actinomycetota > Actinomycetes > Kitasatosporales > Streptomycetaceae > Kitasatospora > Kitasatospora sp. NPDC001539. The sequence continues at coordinate 20,058 of NZ_JBEPAK010000028.1, forward strand.
GCTGTCCCGGATGCTGTTCCAGGCCGATCCTGGAAACGTCTCAAGTGACACCATGAAGGCGGATCCATGGACGAATCGCAATCCGACGGAGAAATCACCCGTACCGACCCGAGGGTTTCCCCCGTCCGGCGCGGTGCCCGGCTGCTGCGGAGCCTCCGCGGCGGGCGCGAGTGGGCCGGCTGGCTGCTCGTCGCGGTCGGCGCGGTGCTGTGCGTGCTCGGCTGGTACGGGGTCTCCGGGGAGCGGTTCGTCGAACAGCAGGTCCCCTATCTGGCCTCCTCCACCGTCCCCGGCGCGGCGCTGATCGTGGCGGGCGTGCTGCTCGTGGCGCTGCGGCAGCCGCCGCCGCGCGGGGACCGCGGCGACCGTGCGGACCTGACCGACCGCCGGGTGGAACGGCTGTACGACCTGCTGGTGGAGCCCGAGGCCACCCCGCCACCCGGCGGCCCGGCCGACGGGCGGGGCTGGCTGGCCGTCCCGGAGGGCACCCGCTACCACCGGCCGGACTGCCCGCTGGTCATCGGCAAACCGCGGGCCGGGGCCGTGGACGCGACCGCCGTCCGCGAGCGGCGCCTGACACCCTGTCCGCTCTGCTCGCCCGACTCCCCCGCCACCCCTCCGGGCGAACCCGCACCACCGGGCGGCTGACCGATGGACACGCTCCTCGCCGCCGCCCCCGACTCGCTCGGCCTCACCGTCGACCTCGCCCTCGCCGGGCTCACCGTCGGCAGTGCCGCCGCGCTCAGCGGCATCGGACTGGTCGTCTGCCACCGCGCCACCGGGGTGCTCAACATCGCCCAGGGCGCCCAGGCCATGGCCGTCGCCTACCTGCTGCGCGACCTCGTGGTGGTCCGCCACTGGCCGATCTGGCCCGCCGTCGCCTGCTGCCTGCTGGTGGTCGCCCCCGCGCTCGGCGTGCTGCTGGACGTCCTGGTCCACCGCCCGCTCCAGCGGCGCGGCGCCGGCCCGGCGGAGACCATGGTCGCCGGGCTCGGCGTGTTCGTCCTGCTCATCGGCGTGGCCGTGCTGCTGTGGGGCTCCGCGCCGCTGGCCGGAGCGCCCTCCCCGTTCGGCGGCGCCCCGATCCGGCTCCCCGGCGGGCACCCGCTGCGGCCCGACACCGTCGCCCAGCTCGCCGCCATCCTCGTGCTCGGCCTCGCCGTCGCCGCCACCACCCGGTGGACGCGCTTCGGCCTGCGGCTGCGCGCGGTCGTCGACGACCGTCGGCTGGCCGCCCTCACCGGGGTCGACGCCGACCGGGTCTCCGCCGCCGGCTGGGCCTTCGGCACCTTCACCGCCGGGCTGGTCGGCGTCGCGCTCGCGCCGTACCTGCTGCTCGACCCGTACGGGCTGCCGCTGCTGGTGATGGAGACCATGGCCGTCGCGGTCGCCGCCCGGCTGCGCAGCCTGCCGGTCGCCGTCGCCGTCGGGCTCGGGCTGGGCATCGCGCAGGCCGAGCTCACCCGGCTGCGCCCCTCCGGGCAACTGCTGCCCCTGGTCGAGGCGGTGCAGTCCAACCTGTTCGTGGTCGCGCTCCTGGTCGCCGCGCTGCTGGCCGGTCCGAGGATCACCGGCGAGCCGGGCGCGGCCGCGCCGCTGGCGGCCCGTCACCCCGGGACCGGCCCGGGCGGCGGCGGGGGCGGCACCGGCCGTGGCGGCGGGAGCGGCCGTGGCAGCGGGAGCGGCACCGGCCGTGGGGGCGGCGGGCGGCTCGCGGGGGCGGTCTGCCTGGTCCTGCTCCTGCTGCCGTTCGGCTTCCGGGGCAACGACCTGCGCAGTGCACTGGCCGTGCCCGCGCTCGCCCTGGTGCTGCTGTCCGTCGTGGTGGTCACCGGGTACGGCGGCCAGATCTCACTCGGCCAGGCCGGCTACGCGGGCCTCGGCTCCCTCGGCACCGCGCTGCTGATGTCCGGTCGCATCCCCGGCCTGCCGCCGCTGCCCGCCGTCCCCGCGCTGCTGCTCGCCGTCCTCGCCACCGCCCCGCTCGGCCTGCTCACCGGTTGGCCCGCGATCCGCCGCCGCGGGCTCGCGCTCGCCCTGGTGACCTTCGCCGTCGGCACGGCGATGAGCCGCTTCGTCTTCGAACAGCCGTACGCGACCACCGGTCTCGTCCTCGACCGCCCCTCCTTCCTCACCGGCGACCGCGCCTTCTACCTCGCCGAACTGCTGCTGCTGGGCCTCGGGCTGCTCGCCGTCCGCGGTCTGCACCGCGGCCGGACGGGCCGCGCGCTGACGGCCATGCGCGACCACGAGGCCGGGGCGGTCGCGGCGGGCGTGGACGTCCCGGGCCTCAAACTCCTCGCCTTCACGGCGGGTGCGGCCCTCGCGGCCCTCGGCGGCGGCCTGATGGGCATGGCGGGGCGCGCCTTCGACGCCGCGTCCTTCGACCCGGTGCGCGGGCTGCTCTGGTTCGCCGCGGTGGTGGTCGCCGGGGCCGACAGCGCGCTCGGCGCGGTCCTGGCGGCCGCCCTGCTGATCGGCCTCGACGCGGGCACGGTCGCAGGCGTCTCGGCCGTGGCCGTCGGCGCCCTGGCCGCCGCCATCGGCCGCCTGCCCGGCGGACTGACCGCCCTCCCACGGCGGCGCGGCCCCGGCCGCGGCAACACACCGGCTCCGCCGCTGCCGCCGTCCCGGCTCAGCCCGACGGGGCGGCGGGTACGGGAGGCACTGGAGCGCCGGCTGTGAACGCCTCGCCGATCCGGGCCACTTGGGATGCCGCAGGCCGCGGGGTGGCGGCCGGCCGGCCCCCGTTGGACGTCATCCGGCCGCCGTCCACGGCCGCACCGCACACCGCGCCGGTGGCAGCCACTCCCATCCGGCGCCGCTCGGACGCCGCACCGCACCGCCCCAGCCGCAGGCCCCGGCCCACGGCGCTGGCGACCGCGACCGCGACCGCGACCGCGAGATACGGCACACCACCACGACCAACTACCGCATGCCGCACCACCAACCGGCCGTCCGGCGCGGGCCACCACCCCCACCCTCCGCCGACCACCGACCCACCCCCACGGCACCACCACCCCAACCCGAAGAGCACCCCCCGCTCCCCACCCACACAACCAAAGGACCCGCCGTGACCTCCACCCCCGCCCCCGCCGCCCACAGCGCCGGCGACCGCGAGATGACCAACTACCGCATGCCGCACCACCACCCGGCCGTCCGGCGCGGCCCGCCACCCCCACCCGCCGCCGACCACCGACCCACCCCCACGGCACCACCACCCCAACCCGAAGAGCACCCCCACTCCCCGCCCACACAACCGAAGGCCCGCCGTGAACTCCACCCCCGCCCCCGCCGCCCGGCTCACCGCCCGGGGCCTGGTACGGCGTTACGGCGGCATCGAGGCCGTGGCCGGGGTGGACCTGGTGGCGCCGGCCGGGCGGATCACGGCGCTGATCGGGCCGAACGGGGCGGGGAAGAGCACCCTGTTCGACTGCCTCGCGGGGACGGCCCGGCCCGACGCCGGGAGGGTGCTGCTGGGCGGGCGGGACGTGACCGGGGTGCCGGCGCACCGGCGGGTGCGCCTGGGCCTGGCGCGGACCTTCCAGCAGATCGCCGTCTTCCCGACCCTGTCGGTCGCCGACAACGTCCGGGTCGGGGCCGAGCAGCGCGGGGGCCGGACGGACGTCCGGGCGGCCGCCGGGCGGACGGACCGGGCGCTCGGGTTGCTGGGGCTGCGAGGCATCGCCGCCGAGTCGGCCGGGGCGCAGCCGACCGGTGTGCTGCGGCTGGTGGAACTGGCCCGGGCGCTGGCGGGCGGGCCCCGGGTGTTGCTGCTGGACGAGCCGGCGGCGGGCCTGGACGCCGTCCAGACGGCCCGTCTGGTGACCGTGCTGCGCGACCTCGCGGGGCGCGGCATGGCACTGCTGCTGGTGGAGCACGACGCCGAGCTGGTGGCCGAACTCGCCGACTCGGTCTACGCGATGGCGGCGGGCCGGGTGGTCGCCGCCGGTCCGACGGCGGCCGTCCTGGCGGACCCCCGGGTCGCCGGGGCGTGGGGGTCGTCGACGTGACCGCCCGCCCCGCCCCGCGCGGCCGTCCCTTCGGCGGCCAGGACGCTCCCGGGGTGGTCCGATGACCGCTGCCGCCGCCCTGCGCGCCGCCCGGGTCCGGTACGGCCCGCTGGAGGCGCTGCACGGCGTGGACCTCGCCTTCCCCTCCGCGGCCGTCAGCGTCCTGCTCGGCCGCAACGGTGCCGGGCGCACCAGCGCCCTGCACGCCCTCGCCGGGCTGGTGCCGCTGTCGGGTGGGCGGGCGGTCTGGCGGGGGCGGGAGGTCACCCGGCTCTCCGTCCACCAGCGGGTGCGGCTGGGGCTCGTGCTGGTGCCCGCCGAGCGCGGGGTGTTCGGCTCGCTCAGCGTCGCCGAGAACCTCGGCCTCGGCGGCCCCGGGCGGGACGAAGTCCTGGAGCTCTTCCCCGAGTTGACCGCCCTGCTGGGCCGTCGCGCGGGCACCCTGTCCGGCGGCCAGCAGCAACTGGTGGCCATCGGGCGGGCGTTGGCGGCCAGGCCCGGCCTGCTGCTGCTCGACGAGCCCGAGCGCGGGCTCTCCCCCGCCGTCGCCGCCCGGTTGCACGCCCGACTGCTGGCGGACGCCGCCGGGGGCCGTACGGTGGTGCTCACCGGCCAGTCGCTGCCGCGCACGCTCGCGGGGGCCGCGGTGGTGTACGTGCTGCACCGGGGCGAGGTGGTCTTCGCCGGTGAGCCGGGGGAGCCGCTCCCGGGGCGGTTCACGCTCTCGCCGTGACCGCGGCCCTGGTCCGTACGGTCCCCTCGACGGTTGCACCGTACGTACCGGCGCGCGGCCGCGCGGCCTCACCGTCCGTACCGCCGCGCGGCCCCACTACCCGTACCGCCCGCGCGACCCCACCGTCCGGCTGCCGCGCGGCCCGCCGGGCTACGGCCGGTACACGTAGGGCGTTGTGGTGCTCAGCTGCACGAAGCCGAGGCGCTGGAGGATGGGGCGGCTCTGGTCGCTCGCGTCGACGTAAAGGTACTCGTAGCCGAGCTCGGCGGCGCGTCGGGCGCGGTGGGCGACCAGGGCGCGGTAGACGCCGCGACCGCGCCAGGCGGGCACCGTGCCCCCGCCCCAGAGACCCGCGAAGCCGGTACCCGGGTTCAGTTCCATCCGGGCCGCGCTGACCGGTTGGTCGCCGGCCAGGGCGAGGACCATGGCGATCTCCTCCGAGCCCTGCCGGAGGTGGTCCAGCAGCCGCTCGCGCAGACCGGGCGAAGGGCTGCCGAAGGCCTGGTCGTGGGCCGCCACCATGAGTTCCACCCCGGCCGGGTCGGTCACCGGCTCCAGCCGGACGCCGTCGGGCAGCGCCGGGTCGGTCGGCAGGTCCGCGATCCGGGCGACCATCAGCGCCTCGTCCGGTCCGGCGGTGAAGCCGGCCGACCGGAGCCGTCGGCCGAGGTCGGCGGGGCTGTCGTGGGTGTACGCCTTCCATTCGAACTCCCGGCCCAGGGCCGTGAACCAGCGCACCTGTGCGGCGATGGCCGCGTCCGCTCCGGCGGTGTCCAGGGCCGACCAGAGGACGCCGTTCCAGTCGTGCTCCCCGCCGACCTGGCGCAGCACGGCGCCGTCACGCTCGACGCGCACCCCGGGGCCGTCCGGCCAGGCGCCGCGCCTGACCCGCTCGTCGAAGAGGGCGAGGACATGATCACGATTCATCCGAGGAGTCCACCACGGCCCTCCGCCGGGCGCCACCGGTTATCGGGACGGCGCCACGACCCCGCACCCCCTTGCCCGTTCTCCGCCCTCCACCCGCCCGCCTCCTCCCCGGTTCCGCCCCCCGGTTCCGCCCCCCGGTCCGGCCGTTCCGAGCCGGATGCCCCTCACTCGGCCGCCCGGACACCCCGTGATCACGGTCAAGGTCTGCCGGGCACCGGCCGGGGGCGGACTCACAGGTCCCAGCGGCGCCCGGCCGCCCACTCCTCCACCGTCTGCCAGTGGATCTGCGGGTGGGCGGCGTGCAGGGCGTCGATGTCGACGTCGAGGCCCGGGTCCTGGAAGTAGCGGAACATCGCGGCCAGGTCGTGGGAGTGGGTCTCCACGACGGCGAGCGGCACCTCCTCGCACCGGATCGGGCGGCCTGCGGCGGCGGCGATGGCGGCGGCGATCTGCTCTCCGGTGCACCACTGGGAGGCGAGGTCGATGCGCCGGCCGGTGTAGGCGTCCGGGTGGGCGAGGACGTGGGCGGCGAAGGCGCCGATGGTCTCGGTGGAGATCACCGGCAGCGGGACGCCGGGCGGCATGGGGAGGTGGAAGACGCCCTCGCGGAGGGACCGGAGGGTCCAGTCGTTGGCGTAGTTGTCGAGGAAGGCGGCCGGGCCGAGGACGGTCCACGGCAGGTCGAGGCCGGCGAGGTGCTGTTCGATGCGCTGCTTGGTGTCGAAGTGCGGGATGCCGGTGGAGCGGTCGGCGTTGGTGGCGGAGGTGAGGACGACGTGGCGCACGCCGGTGGCGGCCGCCGCGTCGAGCAGGGCGGTTCCCTGGCGGACCTCGGTGTCGAGGTCCGTCCCGAAGGGGGTGGACATCGCGAACAGCGCGCCGGCGCCGTCCAGGGCGGCGGTCAGCGAGGCCGGGTCGTCGAAGTCGGCGAAGACCGGTTCGGCGCCGAGGGAGCCCAGTCGGCGGGCGGCCGGGGAGCGGGGGTCGCGGGTCAGGGCCCGGACGGTGCGGCCGGCGCGCAGCAGCGCGCGGGCAGTGGCCCCGCCCTGGGCGCCGGTGGCGCCGGTGACGGCGACGGGAAGCTCAGATATCTGCGTCATGCAGATAAAGCTACGGAGGATTGACTGCGCCGCGCAACTGTTTATCCGCAGCCCGGCTACCCTTCCCCCATGACGCCCACCCGCGACGAACTGATGGCCCAGCTGTGGCCGGTCTCGCGCCGCTACCTGGCCTCCTACGTGCTGTTCAACCAGGCCGTCGCCGACCACCTCGGCATGCACCCCACCGACGTCCAGTGCCTGAACCTGCTCACCCTCGAGGACGGCCCGGTCACCACCGGCCGCATCGCCGAGCTGACCGGCCTCACCAGCGGCTCGGCGACCCGCCTGGTCGACCGGCTGGAGAAGGCGGGCCTGGTGGCCCGCCAGCGGGACACGGCGGACCGCCGCCGGGTGCTGGTGGCCGTCCTCCCCGAGGCGCTGACCCGCTTCGGGGAGGTCTGGCGCACCCTCGGCGCCGACTGGGCCGCCGTCTTCGCCGACGACAGCGAGGACGAACTCGCCTTCCTGCTGCGGCACATGAACCGCACGGTGGAACTCGGCCAGCGCCAGATCGCCCGCCTCAGCGGGACCGGCCCCGCCTGACCGCGCCGGCCGGGCCCGGGAAGTCCCTACCGCTACGTCTTCCGCAACTCCGGCGCCGGGACCCCGATCAGCAACCGCCGCACCGCGTCCCACCCCGCCCGCAGCGCGGCCGCGCAGGCCCGGGTGTCCGAGCCGAGCAGGCGCAGCCACGCGCCGCTGTCCTGCGGCAGCACGCTGACCCCGTACAGCAGGCCGCAGTCGGCCAGCGCCCCGTGCAGCACGTCCGCGATCCGCGCGGCCGGGGCGAGCGGGCTGACCACGTACAGGCTGGACATCACGTCGTGCCCGCCGAGCACGGCCGGGCCGGTCGTACCGCCACCGGGAGGCACCAGCCGCACCGTGTCCAGCGCGACCAACTCACCGCCCGGACGCCGCACTTCGAGGTCCGAGGCGAACACCTGGTAGGCGTTCCGTTCGCCCCGGGCGAGCCGGCCGGCCAGCACCGTCTCCCCGGCCACCACCGTCGCGTCGGCGTCGACCGTCAGCACCGTCCGCTGGTACAGGCGCGAGTCGACGAAGGGGATCACCGGCTCTGGCAGGTACTCGACGTAGCAGCCCGGCCCGGCCGACAGGTTGAACAGCTGGGTCGCGTAGTCGTGCTCCATCCGGTAGACCTTGGTGGCCGCCTGGGTGGTCAGGTGGACGGCCGTGGCGGCACCGCAGCGGACGTCCGTGCGCAGCCGGTCGGCCTGCAGGATCCCGCCGCCGGTGGACATCAGCAGGGTGACGGCGAGGTCGGGGCGGGCCGGGTCGAAGTAGAGCGGGCGCATGATCTGCAGCGGCGACTTCTGATAGTGCCCGGTCAGTTCGGTGCGCCCGGCGATCCGCTCGAAGGCCAGCTCCAGCAGGCCGACCTTGCCGGGACGCCCGACCGCAAGGGTGTCGGGCGTCCCGGCGTACCGCCGGACCTCGTACGGGACGCGGTCCGGCGCGTAGTGCCGGGGGTCGAGCCGGGGCACCGGCCGCTGCGCCGCCACGGTCACGCGGGGACCTTGCGGTAGGTCTCCAGGAAGCTCGCGATCTCCTCCAGGCCCTCCCCGGTAAGGCAGTTGGTGAGCACCACCGGACCGCCCTCGCGGACCCGCCGGGCGTCGGACTCCATGACGCCGAGGTCGGTGCGGACGTACTGGGCGATGTCGATCTTGTTGATGACCAGCAGCTCCGACTCGGTGATGCCCGGCCCGCGCTTGCGGGGCATCTTCTCGCCCTCGGCCGTGTCCAGGACGAACAGGAAGAGGTCGACCAGCACCGGGCTGAAGGTCAGGGTCAGGTTGTCGCCGCCGGACTCGAACAGCAGGGTGTCGACGTCCGGGAAGCGTTCGAGGATCTCGGCCCCGGCCGCCAGGTTCATCGTGGGATCGTCCCGGACGGCAGTGTGCGGGCAGGCTCCGGTCTCGACGCCGACGACCCGTTCGGGGTCGAGCACCCCGGCGAGGGTGCGGCGCACGTGCTGGGCGTCCTCCTGGGTGTAGATGTCGTTGGTGATGACCGCCGGGCGGTGGCCGCGCGCGATCAGCACCGGGACGAGCGCCTCGATCAGCGCCGTCTTGCCGGAGCCGACCGGGCCGCCGATGCCCACCCGGAGCACGTTGTCGGTCATGCTGTCTCCCTTGCTCGCTTGGTCGTTGGCTCGTTCACTCGTCGTCTCGTCCGCTCGTCGTTCGTCCGCTCGTCGTTCGTCCGCTCGTCGTTCGTCCGCTCGTCGTTCGTCCGCTCGTCGTTCGTCCGCGTTGCGGCTCTCAGCTCGCGAACAGCCGGGCCTCCGCCCGCTCGTGCCGTCCGGACATCGCGTCCGCCACCGGTACGCAGCCGCCCAGGTCCGCCGACTCCCGCACCAGGGCCGCCGCCACCACCTCCTGGATGACCGGCGCGGCCGCCCGCAGCACCACCTGCGCCCTGCGGTGGTCGGTCAGCCGCAGCCGCAGCGCGGCGCCGACGAAGCTGGTGCAGAAGGCGAACAGATCGCCGGCGACGGCCTGTTCGACGGGTACGGCGGCCGAGGCGTAGGCGACCCCGGCGGCCACCGCCTGGCAGCCGGGGGCACGCTTGGCGGCGACCAGTCCGGCGTACCGGTCCAGCGGCTCGCCGCCCAGTGACTCCCGGGCGATGTCCAGGAGTTGGCGTCCGGTCCGGGTGGCGGCCAGGCGCAGCTCGCGGTTGAGCTTGGTGGCGTGCAGCCGCCGGTCGGTCTCGGCCAGCAGCTCCCAGTCCCCGGCCGAGGCGGCCCGGTGGGCCAGGGCCAGCGCCGTGGCCTCGGAGGGGCCGACGGAGTGCCGCAGCAGGTCGGCGAGCAGCGCGGGCACGGTGTCGGGGGTGACGGCCTTGGCCTGGGCGTAGCCCTCGAGGCCGTGCGAGAGGGTGTAGAAGCCGCTGGGGAAGGCGGAGTCGGTCAGCTGGAGGCTGACCAGCAGGGCGTCCAGGCCGGGAGCGGCGCCGCTCACGTGAGGTAGAACAGGTGGTTGAGCGGCAGTTCGCGGGCGGGCTCGATGGTGGCCGGCTCGCCGTCCAGGGTGACCTTGTACGTCTCCGGGTCGACCGCGATCTTCGGCAGCGCGTCGTTGCGCACCATGTGCTGCTTGCCCACCGATCGGCACCGCCGCACCGGCAGCACCGTGCTGGCGAGGCCGAGTTCGGCCGGGACCCCGAGGTCGACGGCGGCCTGGGACATGAAGGAGACCCGGGTGGCCTGCCTGGCCCGCCCGTACCCGCCGAACATCGGGCGGTAGTAGACCGGTTGCGGGGTGGGCAGCGAGGCGTTCGGGTCGCCCATCAGCGCCCAGTTGATCATTCCGCCCTTGATCACCATCTTGGGTTTGGCACCGAAGGAGTTGATCGGCCACAGCACGATGTCGGCCAGCTTGCCGGGCTCCAGCGAGCCGATGTGGTCGGCGGTGCCGGAGGCGACGGCCGGGTTGATGGTGAGCTTCGCGAGGTAGCGCAGCACGCGGAAGTTGTCGTTGCGCTCGGTGTCCCCGGCCAGCTTGCCGCGCTGCTCCTTGCAGTGGTGGGCGGTCTGGAAGGCGCGGGTGAAGGACTCCCCGATCCGGCCCATGGCCTGCGAGTCGGAGGAGAAGATCGAGATCACGCCCTCGTCGTGCAGGACGGTCTCGGCCGCGATGGTCTCGGCGCGCACCCGGGAGTCGGCGAAGGAGACGTCCTCCGGGATGTCGTGGCTGAGGTGGTGGCAGACCATCACCATGTCCAGCAGCTCGTCCACCGAGTTGACGGTGTAGGGCAGGGTCGGGTTGGTCGAGGACGGCAGCACGTTGGGCTCGCCGGCGATCCGCATGATGTCGGGGGCGTGGCCGCCGCCCGCGCCCTCGGTGTGGAAGGTGTGGATGGTGCGGCCGTCGATCGCGGAGAGGGTGTCCTCGAAGTAGCCGGACTCGTTGAGGGTGTCGGTGTGGATGGCCACCTGCACGTCGTACTCGTCGGCGACGATCAGCGCGCTGTCGATCGCGGCCGGGGTGCTGCCCCAGTCCTCGTGCACCTTGAGGCCGCACACCCCCGCCTCGACCTGCTCGCGCAGCGCGCCCGGCAGCGAGCCGTTGCCCTTGCCGAGCAGGCCCACGTTCACCGGGAGGTCCTCGACCGCCTGGTACATCCGGCCGATGTTCCACGGGCCGGGCGTGCAGGTGGTGCCGTTGGTGCCGTCGGACGGGCCGGTGCCGCCGCCGATCAGGGTGGTGATGCCGTTGCTCAGCGCCTCCTGGACCTGCTGGGGGGCGATGAAGTGGATGTGGGTGTCGATGCCGCCGGCGGTGGCGATCAGGTGCTCGCCGGAGATCACCTCGGTGCCGGGGCCGATCACCAGTCGGGGGTGCACCCCGCTCTGGGTGTGCGGGTTGCCGGCCTTGCCGACGGCGGTGATGAAGCCGTCCTTGACGCCGATGTCGCCCTTGACGACGCCGAGCACCGGGTCCAGCACGACGACGTTGGTGATGACCAGGTCCAGCGCGCCCTGGACGGCGGTGGCGGCCGGGTCCTGGGCCATCCCGTCGCGGATGCCCTTGCCCCCGCCGTAGACGGCCTCGTCGCCGTAGTGGCCCTGGTTGTGGTCCTTCTCGATCTCGACCACCAGGTTGGTGTCGGCGAGGTGGAAGCGGTCGCCGACGGTGGGGCCGAAGAGGTCGGTGTACTGCTTGCGGGACAGGACGGCCATCAGCGGTCGCCGCCTTCCTGGTGGCTCTCGGTGTGGAAGTCCGCGCGGGGGCGGTCTTCCTTGTGGTCGAGGTTGGTGCCCTTGAAGCCGAGCGCGATCGCCCGGTCGATGGCGCGGGCGCGGGTGGCGGGCGCGGTGACGCCGCCGTCCACGAGGTTGCTGAAGCCGACCAGGCGGCGGTGGCCGCCGAACTCGGCGAGCGTGACGTCCCTGGTGTCGCCGGGCTCGAAGCGGACGGCGGTGCCGGCCGGGATGTCGAGGTGCTTGCCGAAGGCCGCGTTCCGGTCGAAGTCGAGGGCGCGGTTGGCCTCGAAGAAGTGGTAGTGGGAACCGACCTGGATCGCCCGGTCGCCCGTGTTGCTGACCGTGATGACGGCCTTGGCGCGGCCGGCGTTGATCTCGACCGGGTCGTCGCCGTACAGGTATGCGGCGCCACCAGACATGGCTGGCCTTCCTCTCTGCCGGTTCAGTGGGGGGTGAACGTGGGGGTGTGTGCGCGGGGGTGGCCGTGGGGGTGGGTCTGGGGGTGGCCGTGGGGGTGGCTCTGGAGGTGGCCGTGGGAGTGGTTGTGGGGGTGCGGGTGGGAGCCGGCGTCGCCGGGCCCGTGGCTGTGGGCGTAGCCGTGTCCGTGCTCCGCGTCGAGGCCGGCCGCGATGCCGTCCTCGCCGTGTCCGAGCAGGTGCAGCGCCGCCGCCGTGCGGGCCGCGACCACGCCGGCGACCGCGGACGGCCGCAGCAGCGGCCCGCCGTCCCGTACGCCCGGCAGGGCGGTGCGCAGCGCCGGTCCGAAGGAGGCCGGGACGGCCGTCACCGCGGCCGCGCCGAGCAGCCGGCAGCGTTCGGCCCCCTCGGCGGGCTCGGGGTCACCGCCCGTCAGGGCCACCTCCACCCAGCGGTGGTGCCCGTACTGGCGCACCAGGCGGGCGATCCGGAACAGGTCGGCGTCCTCGAAGGGGCCGGCCGCCGGGGCGGTGATCAGGACGGCGCCCTCGCCGTCGGTCCGGGTGCCGCTCCCGGTCCCGGTTCGGGTGCCGCCTCCGGTTGGAGCGGCGCCTCCGGCGGCGGCGTTTCCGGGGGTGGCTTTTCCGGCGGCGCGCCCGGCGGCGGCTCCTCCGGTTCGGGTGGCGCCCCCGGTTCGGGTGGCGCCCCCGGCGGCCGCGCGCAGCCAGCCGACGAGGTGCTCGGCGGCGCCGAACGGCGCGGTGAGCGCGAGCCGCTCCCGGCCCTCGCCGGCCGCCAGCCACCGCAGGGCGCGGGCGGTGTCGGCGACCAGCCGGGGGTCGCGTCCGAGCGTCATCGGCACGACGCACACCGGGCCGCCGGTGGCCGCCAGCGCCGACCGTACGGCCTCGACGAGGTGCCGGCCGGCGGCGGTCGCGGCGTGCACGGCGGGCCCCGTCCCGCCGGCTCGGTGGCCCACCAGCGCGGCCAGGTCGCGGCCGCCGTCGCTCTCGTGGCCGCCGGCCAGCACCACGGTGGCGGGCCCGGACCGGGCTGCCTGACGTGCTGCCACGGTTCAGGCGCCGACCGGGTCGTGGCAGGAGACCAGCTTGGTGCCGTCCAGGAAGGCGGCCTCGACCTGGAGCAGCGGCAGCATCTCCCGCACGCCGGGCATGACGTCGGCGCTTCCGACGACCTGCTTGCCGATCTCCATGCACTCGGCGACGGTGCGGCCGTCCCGGGCGCCCTCCATGATCGCCTCGCTGATCAGCGCGCAGGCCTCGCTGTAGTTGAGTTTGACGCCCCGGTCGCGGCGTTTGCGCGCCAGATCGGCCACGACGTAGATGTAGAGCTTGTCCATCTCACGCGGGGAGAGATTCACGGGAACCACTCCTCCTTTCCGAGGATCCGATGAACGGCAAGGGAGTTGGACGGCGGGGAATGCGTGCGGCGCCCGCCGGGGATCAGACCCGGCGCAACCGGGGAATCGCCGGCACCGCCGCCAGGAACAGCATGGTGGTCAACACGAACGGCCAGGTGAAGGCGTGGCCGCCGAAGGGCGCGGAGATCGCGTCGAGCGCCGGGGTCAGCACGGTCGCCGTGGCCGCGCCCACCACGGCGTAGGCCGCGCTCCAACCGTCGGGCACGACGAACACCCCGCACAGCGCCAGTGCCACCAGCACGCCGCTGTAGCCGAGCAGCCCCTGCTCGACGGCCTCGGCGGGCGCGTCGAACGCCCAGGCGGTGACCAGCCCGGTGGCGCTGCCGCCGCAGGCCACCAACCCGGCGAGGCGGCTGGCGACGAACAGCCCGGCCAGGAACAGCAGGCCGACGTACCACTGGGGCATGAAGAAGACCTGACCGATGTTGGCGAGGAACCCGTGCCACACCTGCTCCCAGCCCAGCCCGGCTCCCTCGGCGGCCGGCGCGCCCAGCGCGGCCGGTACGGGCAGCGCGGCCGGTCCGGCGTCCTCGTGCCACAGGCGCCGGAAGCCGGGTGCCGCGACCGTGACGGCGGTGGCGACCAGGCAGAACGGCGCGGTGAGCGCCGGCAGCCGCCGCCCCTCCAGCAGTGCGCCGAGGCCGGCCGCGATCACCACGGCGACGGCGGAGCCGAGCACCGCGACGGCGACCGTGGCCGGGTGCCCGGGGCCGAGGAAGACGGCACATCCGAGCGCCACCAGGCACCCGTTGTAGCCCGCCAGCCCTGCCTCGACGGTCTCCCGCCGCAGCCCGAGGGCGTACCCGACGGCGGTCGAGACGGCACTGCCGAGCAGACCGTAGAGGCCGTACGGCCAGCCGGCCGCGAACAGTGCGGCGACGAAGAGGAGCCCGCACACGGCGGACGGCATGAAGTCGACCTGGGCGACACCGCGCAGGACTTCGCGGACTAACGTGACGGATATCGGCCGGGCAGCCCCGGCAGCGCTTTCGGGTGCTCCTTCGGAAACACCTTCCCCACCCTTTTGTCGAGCCATACAGCGCACCAATTCCCGGTACGGACGAGGGGGCTCGGGAGTTCGCTCGGGAGCCCGTTCGGCGATTCGCTGGGAACCGTACTCCTGCGGATTGCCGAGCGGGACAGGCGCAGGAAGTTACGCCAAACCGACGCTGAGTGACGAGGCGCCCGCTGAGCTGCAACATTCTGTTGAAAGTTCGGGCCGGGCGGATGGTTGCCGAGGGCAATTCTTTGCGAAGTTTTACTCGCTGCCGACAAGCCCATGAAGGTGCTCATGCCAACAGATCCACGACAAAGCCCCCCGGCCCCGACAAACCGGGCAACCCTGCTGGACGAACACTGGGAGACGCAGCCCGAACCGTGAAGGAACCGTGCACGATCAGGGTGGCAATCGCGCCGGATTCCGTCAGCCGCCCGCACCCGCCTTCCGGCCCAGTCGGCGGAGCAGGAAGCTCTCCGAGAAGTCCAATTCGAAGTCGGGCACCGCCAGGTGGCCCCCCGGATTGGCATGCAGCGTCTTCTCCGCCGAACCCAGCGCACCGAACACCGCCAAGGCCCCCTCCCGCGGCACCAGTTCGTCGTCCCACTGGATCAGGAACTCCACCGGCACGCCGACCCGCCGCGGCGGCGATCCGGGAATCGGCCGCCGCGAGCGGGATGCCGATCACACTGCCCAGCGACAGCCCCCAGTAGCCGACCGGACCCAACTCCCCGTCGGCCTCCTCCTCCAGTGCGTCCAGCACCGCCCGCCACTCCGGCACGGCCCGCTCGGCGAGCGCCGCCGTGTGCCGCGCCACCCAGGCGCTGATCGGGCGCCCGGCCGCCAGCAACTGCCCGATCTCGGTGGCGAATCGCTCGTCCTGCGCGGTCCGCTCCCGCTCACCGTGCCCGGGCGCGTCCAGCGACACCGCCGCCCACCCGTACCGCGTCACGCACCGGTGGGCCCGCTCCACCACCCCCGGCCCCAGCTTGTGCTGGCCGCCCCCGTGCCCCAGCAGCACCAACGGCCGTGCCCGGAGGGACGATCCGGCCGGCTGCCAGAGCACGCCGGGCACTGCGTCGAGGACGAAGCCCCGCTGGGTGACGGCGGGCGGGCTGGCGTCCGGGGCGGCGCCGGGGGTGAAGCCCGCACTGGAGTCCGCGCTGGAGTCCGGGGTGAAGTCCGCACTGGAGTCCGAGGTGAAGTCCGAGGTGAAGTGCATCTCCTCATCATGGCGCCACACACACGTTCGAGCCCAACCCTTTCGCCGCCCTGGCCGATGGTCACCACGCACTGCGCGCAACGCGGGCAGGGCGGGCGGGGCCGCTTCGGGCCGGCTCAACGCACCACGTCGAAGACCTGCTTCTGCACGCCGTTCGCGTAGACCGCGTGCTCGACCAGCTGCAGCTTCTGGGTGTCCTTGTCCGTGGTGCTGAACAGGCGCTTTCCGGCACCGAGCAGCAGCGGGTAGACGAGCAGGTGGTAGCGGTCCACCAGGCCCGCGTCCGACAGGGCCCGGTTCAGGGCCGCGCTGCCGTGCACGATGATCGGGCCGCCCTCCGTCTCCTTCAGGGCCGCGACCTCGTCGAGGGAGCGGAGGATGGTCGTCTCGCCCCAGTCGGAGACCAGGGCGTCGTCCGCGAGGGTGGTGGAGACGACGTACTTCGGCAGCGTCTTGTAGCGGGCGAACTCCGGCATGGCCGGCCACACCGGACTGAACGCCTCGTAGCTGACGCGGCCCAACAGGACCGCGGCGGCCTCCTGCTGCTCCCGCTCCTTGAGCTCGAAGGCCTCGGGGACGAACTCGACGTCCTTGAAGGTCCATCCCGAGTTGCGGTAGCCGGGTTCACCGCCGGGGCCCTCGACGACGCCGTCGAGCGAGATGAAGGCACTGGTGATCAGGGTGCGCATGGTGGTTGTCGCTTCCTCGCGTGGGTGGGTGGGTCGGGGTGGGGTGGGTCGGGTTTCCGGGTCAGCCCAGGAGCTCGGCCAGCCACCGCTGCCAGGCGACCTCGACGCCCTCCGGTGCCGGGCCGAAGAGGTGATGGAACATCAGGACCATGCCGCCGCCGTGGTGGAAGGTGTACAGCGCGTCGGCGGAGCGGACCTCGAAGCGCTCGCCGTCCGCCCAGACCACCTCGCCCTCCAGCGGCGGCAGACCGGCCGGCTCGGCGTGCACCGACGCGCCCACGGCGAGCGGGAGCGGCAGCGCGAGGGCGCGTGCGAGCAGCGTCCGCACCTCCGCCTCCGCCCGGCCGCCGGACGGCGCGGCGGCGAACACCGGTACGGCGGTGCGGCCGCGGAAGTGGACGAGGTACTCGTGCAGCGTGTGGAGGTGGAACGGCCAGCCGCGGCGCAGCGCGTCGTACTCGTCCTGCCAGTCGTCGCCGAGCAGCCCGCTGTGGACCACGCGGAGCACCGTACTGCCGCCGTCCCGGCCCTCGACCAGGTACTCGAAGGCCATGAAGCGGCCGTCCTCACCCGCGGCCGTACGGGTGGCCAGCCGCTTGCCCGGCTCGTAGGCGGTGACCACCGCCTCCTCACGGTGGCCGCCGACCTCCATCACGGCGGCCCCGCCCTCGCGCGGGTCCAGCTCGTTGCGGCCCATGAACCAGGAGTCGATCCCCGGTCCGGTGGCGATCGCCTCCCAGACCTCCTCCGGGCTCACCGGGAGGGTGGTCTCCAGCTCGATCTCGAACGGGTGGGTCATCGCGGGTCCTCCTGTGACACGGGCGGTGCGGGTGCTGCGGGCGGTGCGGGTGCTGCGGGCGGCGGGGTGGCGGGGATCTGGTGGAGTCCGACGACCACCCGGTGCGTGCGTCCCCCGGGGGCGGACTCGTCGTGGTACCGGCTGACCAGGGCCGCGACGGCCTCGGACAGTTCCTCGGCGAAGGCCGCCCGGTCGGCCGCCGAGGCGAACCGCACCTCGGCGTCGATGCCGAAGCTGGCCACCCGCTTCCCGGCCCGGGAGGCCCCGGTCAGCAGCGCCCCGACCTCCTGCACCAACCGGGATCCGAGCGCCAGCAGCCAGCGCGCGGACAGCTGGTCGGGCGAGCGCGACGGGTCCGGACTCACGGCGGCGAGGACGCTCGGCGAGATCACGTACGAGGCCGCGGTGGCGCGGTACACCCGTTCGGTGACGTTGCCCTTCCGCCGTTCCTCGGCGAGTTCGACGAGCTGGTGCCGCTCCAGCTCCTTCAGGTGGTAGTTGACCTTCTGCCGGGGCAGCCCCAGCCGGGTGGCCACCATGGCGGCCGACCCCGGCTCGGCCAGGGCGGCGAGGATCCGGGCCCGTATCGGGTCCAGGGACGCCTCGGCCGCAGCGGGTTCTTCGATCACAGCAACATCGAGCACGGTTCCAGCGTCACGCCGACAAGAAAATTTGTCAAGGACATTTTGTTTGTCGGCGCGCCGCCCCGAGGGCGCCCCCAGCGGCCATTCGGCCCGCCCAGCGGCGCCGCCTTCCGGGGGCCGCCCGCCCTGAGCACTGAGCAGGAAGTCGACCCCACCGACTTCCCACTCCCAAAGCCCACACCGCCCCCGCGCGCCCCCACTCACCGCGCCGAAAACCCCCGAGCAGACAGCCGACCCCACCGGCGACCACGCACGACCACCCCACAACCGCCCCAACCGCCCCAACCGCATAGGAGTAGGAAGTCGACCCCACCGACTTCCTACTCCCAAAGCCCACACCGCCCCCCGCACGCCCCCACTCACCGCGCCGAAAACCCCGGAACAGGAAGTCGACCCCGCCGACTTCCTGCTCCGGGCCCGCGGCTACCGGCCCGCCAGGGACTCCTGGAGGAAGGCCTTGAGCAGTTCCGTCACCTCGGCTGGGCGCTCCAGGTTCGGGAGGTGGCCGGCCCAGGGGAGTTCCTGGTGGCGGGCGTTCGGCAGGAGGGCGGGGAGGGACGCGGCGATCTCGCGGAAGTCGGGGACGTCGTGGGCGCCGCCGACGGCGAGGGTGGGGGCGGTGACGCGCGCGAGGTCGACGTCCTCCTTCTGCGGGCCGACCGTGGCCGCCAGCTGCACCTCGAAGTTGTGGCGCTGCATCCGCCGGACCAGTTCCCGGGTCGGCTCGTCGGCCTCGGGGCCGAGCCAGGTGCGGACGTTCAGTTCGACGGCGCCGTCGATGTCTCCGGCTTCGAGCAGTTCCTCCTCCTCGGCGTCGAGGGCGAGGAGGGCGTCGCTCGGCTGGTGGCCGGGCTTGGCCGCGCAGAGGAGGGCGAGCACGGAGACCGCCGCCGGGCGGAGCGCCGCGACGGTCAGGGCGATCCGGCCGCCGTAGGAGGCGCCGACGAAGGCGGCGGTCTCGATGCCGAGGTGGTCGAGCAGGGACAGCACGTCGGCCGAGGCGCTGTACGGGGCGTCGGCGAGCGGGGTGTCGCCGAAACCGCGGAAGTCGCAGCGGACCACCCGGTAGCCGGCGTCGACCAGCGGCTGCCACTGCGGGTCCCACATGCGTCGGTCGCAGACCGAGGAGTGCAGGAGAACGACCGCCGGACCGGCGCCTGATACGTCATGGGAGATGATCATTCGCCGGATGCTAATTGGGCCACCCACAGCGCGCGAGCCCATTGGCGCCGGCTGGGGGGCGAACGTTCCCCAGCCGCACGCGTGGGTGGTGGCCAGCCGGCGCCCTACGGTGCGGCCGGGTCGAGCAGCAGCCCCGCCGCCACGGCCGCCCCGTCCGTGCGGATCCCGCCCGCGGCCTCCGCCGCCCGGGCGGCGACCTCCGGGGTCAGCGCCTGCTCGAGCGCGTCCGACAGGGAGTCCACCGTCGCGGCGGGGCCGTCGTGGGCCGCGCCGATGCCCAGGGCGGCGACGCGCTCGGCCCAGTACGGCTGGTCGACGATCTGCGGCACCACGACCTGCGGCACCCCGGTCAGGGCCGCGGTGGTCGTGGTGCCCGCCCCGCCGTGGTGCACGACGGCGGCGACCCGGCCGAACAGGGCCTGCTGGTTGACCTCCCCGACGGTGCAGCAGTCGTCCCCGGCGTCGGCCGGTGCCAGGTCCGCCCAGCCCCGGGCGAGCACGATCCGCCGCCCGTGGGCCCGGACGGCTTCGACCGCCACCTGCCCGGCGTCCGGCGCGCCGTGCAGCGGCATGCTGCCGAAGCCGACGTACACCGGGGGTTCGCCCGCGTCCAGGAAGGCCGAGAGTTCCGCGGGCAGCGGCCGCTCGTCCGGCAGCAGCCAGGCGCCGGTCTGCACGACCTCGCGCTCGGCGGGCTGCGGCCAGGGGGCGAGCAGCGGGTCGGTGGCCAGCCAGGGGCGGTCGGTGAACACGTGGTCGCGCACGTTCGCGACCCCGGGGAGGCCGACCGACGCCGCCCGGTGGGCGTTGACCTGTTCCCCGAACAGGGCGTTCATGGTCAGGATGTTGTGCTCCCACAGCTCCCGGTTGTCGGTCGTCCCGGCCGGGTAGGGCCGGCTGGGGAACTCGAACGGCCGGTGGTGCGGGGACGGCAGCATGGTCGGCTGGAGCGCGACGTACGTGAAGCGGGCGCCCACCCGCTCGGCCGCCGACTGCGCGCCGGCCACGGCCGGGAACAGCCCGGTCGCCACCACCGCGCCGCCCGGCTCGGCCACGGCGGCCACCGCTTCGTGGAACTGCCCCACCAGCATCGCCACCCGCGAGGGGAAGTCCACCGGTGCGGAGGACGCACCGCTCACCAGCGCGCGGACGGACTCCCCGACCGGCACCGCCTCCACCCCGAGGGCGGCCAGCCGCTGGGCGAACTCCTCGTCCGGCGGCGCACACACCCGCACCTGCGCGCCGCGTTCCCGCAGGTGCACCGCGAGGGCCGCCAGTGGTTGGACGTCACCGCGCGACCCGTACGTGGACAACACCACTCGCATCCCGTGCATCTCCCGTTCCCCCAGGTCCGCCCTGGAGTCGGAGATTCTGCGGGATCACCGGGGCCTTGCCGCAAGACCCTCCGTGCGCTGTACGTTGGTAGTGGCGGGGGCGGGTGTGTGGCGCCGGACCCCGCCGGGCACCGCGTCGGGCCGTCAGTTCCGCAGCGCCGCCAGGACCTCCCCGACCAGCGTCCGCGCTCGCTCCACGGTCGCCGTCAGTGCCTCGGCGCTCTCCCCCGCGGCACCCAGCAGGCTCCGTACCCGCGGGCCGAACTCCTCCGGTGCGGTGCTGAGTTGCTCGGCGACGGCGAGTGCACCCTTCTCGTTGAGGCACCAGCGCCGGTCGTGCGCGTACAGCGCCTGCACCAGGACCCCGACCGCCCGGGCGAGGCAGAGCGTGACGTACAGGGTGTCGCCGCGCTTCGCGCCCTTGGCAGCGACACCGACCAGGAACTCCGCCTCCCAGGCGCCCGCCGTCAGCGCCTCGCGCAGCGGCTCGGGGTATGTCGCGGCCTGCTCCTTCAGAGCCGCCAACTCGCCTGCGGGATCGGCGAGTACGACGCCGTACGCGATCTCGCCCGGGTAGCAGGGGGACCAGAAGCCCAGCGGGTGACCGGCCTGGACGCCCACCTCGTAGCGGCCCTCACGGCAGTCCGCCCACACCCGCTCGACCCGGTCGAGGTCCCGCAGGATCCAGTCGACGGCGGCCCCGTCGACCCGGAGCCACGCCCCGCCGTTCACCCACGGCCCCCAGCCGCCCGGCCCGGCCACCTCGACGTCCGGCCCGGCGAGCGCGCGAAGGGCGTCCAGGTCCAGCGGGTCCCGGTAGTAGATCCCGAGGTCCCAGTCCGACTCGGGGCGGTGTTCGCCGCGCGCCCGGCTCCCGCCGAGCATCACCCCGACCACGCCGGGTACTTCGGCCAGTCGGCCCGCCATGTGCTCGATGGTCGCTCGCATGGCACCGAGTCTGACGCCCGCCCGGCACCCGGGGCCAGCGCATTCCGGGCGCGGCGACCGGTTCGGCGGTGGTCCCGGCGAGGAGGACGCCAGGAGGAGGCGGCCACGAGCCGCGCCCCGGGACCGGTCGGGCCGGTGCCGGGGGGCGCCGGGGGCCGGCGGGCCGCGGGGTTGTTTGCGCGGGACTCGGTTGT
>NZ_JBEPAK010000029.1:0-41071 GCF_040298565.1 Kitasatospora sp. NPDC001539
GTCAGCGCCCCGGGCCGCTGACGACCGGGCCGCGAGCCCGCCGTCAGCCGAGCCGCGGCGGTGCGGTGCCGAGCTCGTGGACCTCCGCGGCCGGCGTGCGGCGCACCGGCACCTCGAGCAGCGCGCCCGACCGCACGCCTTCGACGATCCGCACCAGCCGCCAGCCGTTCGCCCGGTAGTAGGCGTGCAGGGCGGTGTTGTCGCTCCAGGCGTTGGCGCGGACCAGCTCGGCGCCCGCCCTCGCCGCCCGCCACCGGGCCCAGTCGGTCAGGCGCGCTCCGATGCCCCGGCCGGCGTGGCGGCGGTCGACCGTGAAGCGGCTGACGTAGTGGGCGGGCCGGGCCAGCTCCTCCGCCGTCCAGAGTCTGCTGCTCCCGGTCGGCCGGACCGTCAGGGTGGCGATGGGCGGCCCCTCGGGCTCCAGCATCGCCACCACGGTGGCCCGGCGCTCGATCGAGGCGAGGGCGTTCTCGGCGTTCAGGGGCGTCGACCACTGCGTCGAGCCGTGCTCGCGGCCGATCCAGGCCGCCGCGTCCGCGCGCAGCGCCGCCAGCCGGTCGAGGTCGGCCGGTACGGCGGCGCGCAGGTACAGCGGGGCGGGCGCCGCCGGCGTCAGCACGGCTCGAAGGCGAACCGGGCGCGCAGCGCGTCCACCAGCCGGCGGCCCACGGGGTTCAGCGTCGTGCCGTCGGCCGTGGTCAGCGAGTAGCGGGTGACGATCCGGCCGAGCGGTGCGCCGGTGTGGACCACCGTGCCGGCGCCGGGCAGTTGGAGCAGCACGCAGTCGTCCGGCCCGCACTCCAGCAGGCCGAGGCCGTCGCCGCAGCGGTGCAGCCCGCCGTCCTTGAGCCGGTGCAGCCCGCCGACCGGCGCGGTCGTGAGCCGGGCGGTGGGGCCGGTGTGCGGGACCAGCAGCTGGGTGCCGCCGACCGGGTCCAACCGGGCGGGGGAGCGGGTGGCGTGGCCGTACCGTTCCAGCACGTGCCGGAGGGCGGCGGGCACCGCCCGCTCCGCCAGCTCCAGCTCGCCCAGGAGCCATGTCGAGCCCTGCATCCGGCAGTTGAGCTCCAGGAGCAGGGGGTTGCGGTCCTCGTCGAGGACGAAGCCCGCGCCGAACAGCCCCCGGTAGCCGAGCCCGGCGAGCTCCGCGCCGATCCGGGCCACCGTCGCATCGGCCCGCTCCAGTGCCCGCGGGGGCAGCGCGGCGGGCGCCTCGAAGTCGCAGCCGGCGTAGGCGCCGAACGGTGTGCCGAGGCCGTCGACCCGGGTGAGCTGGACGGAGGTGCGCAGCACCGAGACCGCGCCGTCCACCGACACCAGCCCGTGCACGTTGATCGCGGTGCCCTCGGTGTAGCGGCTCACCAGCCACCGCTCGGCCGGGGCGAGGCGGCGCAGGTCCTCCTCGCCGCGCACCAGGTACGTGCCCTGCCCGCTGGAGCCCTGCGGGGCCTGCACGACGTACACCTCGCCGAACCGCCGGCCCAGCGCCCGGTGGTCGAGCTCTCCGACCACGGTGTCGGGCGGCGTCGCCACCCCGATGGCCCGGAACCACTCGCGCTGGGCGACCTTGTCGTTCAGCACCGGCAGGGCCGGGGTGGGATGCGGCGGCACGACCCGGGCGCCGAGCTCCGCCAGGGCCGCCTGCCAGGGCGCGTGCAACGCCAGGTAGGAGTGGAGGCCGAACTCGCGCCCGTGCCACGCCCGGCCGGTGCGCTCGGGGAGGCGGCGCAGCAGTTCGTCGATCCCCGGACGGAGGCCCAGGTGGTCGCGGACCCGGGTGGCCGCCTCCAGGGAGTGGAACTCGACACCGAACTCGCCGGCCCAGTCCGCGTCGGCGGCCTCGACGCTCAGCACCGTCGACAGGCAGCCCGCCCGCAGCAGGGGAAGCACGACCAGGGGCCGACGGCTGACGGAGAGCCCCGGCCGGGTACGCAGACGGTCGATCGCTTCGTCGTAGGAGGTGATCACCACGCGATTATGGGGACGCCCGGCGGGCCGCCGCGGCATCGCCGTCGCTGCGTGCGCGACCCGCCCAGCCCGCGCCGGGTGGCGACCGGGTGCATGTCACCCGCGAGGTGGACCACGCTGGTTGACGCGGAGTCGGCCCCGCTGCCGGCGGGCGCCCCCGTGACGGGGCGAAAGGGGTTCGCGCCGCCGGGCCGGAACGCCACAATGATCCCGTCGGACACGAGCGTGGGGGGCACAGGTGGGGTGGCTGCTGGGGATCGGCGGGGCGCTGCTGCTCGGGGTGGTGACCAATCTGGTCTACGACTTCGTGAAGTTCGGCGGGTCGCGGCTTCCCCTGGCGCGGGTGCGGCGGGCGCACCTGTCGGCGGGGGCGCGGGCGCACGACGTGGGCGCGGACGGGTTGGTGCCGCTGATCACCTGGTCGGCGGCGCGGCCGTTGACGCCGGGGTCGCTGGTGACGCGCTACGAGGGGCGGCTGCGGCGTCCGCACGTGCTGGACGGCACGGATTGGGCCGAGGAGGTGGCGCGCCAGCGGGCGGCCGGGGCGGCGGGGCGTACCGCCTACATCACGCGGTTGACGGTCGATCACGGTGAGCACAGCGCGGCGCGGGTGTGCGAGGTGGGCATCGCCGAGAGCGACTACGCCGAGTGCATGGCCACCACCCGGCTGGGGCGGGAGGACCCGCGGGCGGGCCGACTGCTGCGGGAGGCGCTGGGGCAGGGGCTGACGGCGTTCGTCGCCGTCGCGCCGCCGACGATGGTGAGCGCCTGCGTCGCGGTACGGGACCGCGCCGGGCGGCTGTTGCTGCTCCGCCGTTCGCTGGCCGTCAACACCTTCCCGGCGCAGTGGACGGTGGGGATCAACGAGACGATGAAGTACCGCGACGAGCCGGGCGCGGCCGAGGACTTTCACGGGCTGGTCCACCGGGCGCTGGAGGAGGAGCTGGGCCTGCTGCCGGAGGACGTCGGGCCGCTGGTGATCGGCTGGCTGGGCTGGAGCGAGCGGGCCTCCTGCTACACGCTGGTCGCCACCGTCCGGGCGCGCCTGGACGCCGCCGAGATCGACCGGCGGCGCGAGGCCTGCCACAGCACGTTCGAGCACGACATGGCGGCGTGGGTGCCGTTCACCCGCCGGGTGGTCTCGGCGCTGGTGGAGGGCGGGGAGTGCCCGGACGGTTCCCGCCGGTGGTCGTACCTGGCGCCGCTGGTGGCGCGGGAGGCGTGGCGCGCGGCCCAGCAGGAGCGCGCCAACTGGTGACGCCGGCCGATCGGGCGGCGTGGCGGGGGCGGGCCGGTCAGCGCGTCGCGAGGTGCCAGTCGGCCGGGCCGGACGGCGGGAGGTGGGCCGGCAGGCCGGGTGTCCAGCGCTTCGTCCCGTCCGGCAGCACGGCGAGCGCCTCGACGCCCGGTCGGCGGGCGGCCCAGGACAGCGCCCGGTCGGGGCCCATCGCGAAGGCGGCGGTGGCCCAGGCGTCGGTGCGGGCGATGCCGGTGCCCGGGGCGCCGACCAGGGTGAGGGAGGCGAGGCCGTCCGCCGGGCGGCCGGTGTGCGGGTCGAGGATGTGGGTGCCGCGCTCGGCGGTGCCGGAGGTGGCCACCGCGAGGCCCTCGCCGCTCAGGACGGCCGTGAGGCGGTCGGACCGGTGGGGGTCCGCGATGCCGATCCGCCAGGGGCCGCCGGAGGTCTGGACGTCCCCGCCGCCGCTGACGCAGTACTGCCGGGCGCCGCAGGCGTGCAGCAGCGCGGCCGCCTCCGCGACCGCCCAGCCCTTGACCCAGCCGCTCGGGTCGAGCCGTCCGCCGGGCCGCTCGGTGAAGTAGCCGTCGGTCTCGGCGGCCACCTCGCGGCAGGCCGCGAGCACCGTCCGGACCTCCGGGTCGCAGTCCTGGACGGCCAGTTCGCCGCGCCCCAGCCGGCTGATGTCGCTGTCCGCCCGGTAGGTCGAGAAGACGGCGTCGATCCGGTGCAGCCGCTCGACGATCCGCCGCAGCGCCCCGGGTGTGTCCGGGCCGGGGTCGCGGACGGCGATCGAGAAGACGGTGCCCATCACGGGCTCGGCGTGGCGCAGCACGAGGCTCAGCCCTTCGCCCGGTCGAGGGCGCTCTGCAGCGAGCGGACGTAGCCGTCACTGGTGTAGGTCGCGCCGCTGACCACGTCGATCTGGGCGCTCTGCGCGGAGATCGCCTCCTGGTTGAGGAGGGGCAGGGCGCTGCTGTTGATCTCGAGGTCCCGGCGCTCCTGGCTGGGGTACTTGACCACGTCGACGGCGGTGAGCCGGCTCCCGGAGAGGGTGATCTGCACCTGCACCGGCCCGTAGCGGGTGTTGACGGTGTCCCCGCTGACCTTCCGGGTGGCTCCGCCGGAGGCGGCCGGCGCGGGGGAGGCGGAGGGGCCGGAGGCGCCGGCGGCCGAACCGGACCCGGACCCGGACCCGGAATCGGAACCGGAACCGGAGGACCCGGAGCCGGAGGACCCGGAGCCGGAGGACCCGACCGTGCCCGACGACCCGGATCCGGAGCCGATCACCGGCGCCGGCCCGGAGGCCTCGTGCGGTTTGAGGGAGAGCAGCAGCACCACCCCGGCAGCGGTGGCGGCACTGGTCACGACGGCTCGACGCATGAGCGGGACAACTCCTCGGGAACGAAGGGGGACAGGGGACGGCCGGCCGGGTTCAGAAGACGAAGGACTCGCGGTGGATGCGCCCGGCCGGCACCCCGGCCGCCCGCAGGGCGCGCACGGCCTCCTCGGCCAGCAACTCCGGCCCGCACAGGTACACGTCGTGCTCGGCGAGGTCCGGGACGAGTCGGCGCAGGGCCGTTCCGAGGTCCCCGACCTGCTCCCGCGAGCCGAGCAGCTCGTGCACCGCCGCGCGGCGCCGCCGGGCGACCTCGGCCAGTTCGGCCCGGAACAGCACGTCCTCGGGGCGCCGGGCCCGTTGGACCAGCGTCACCCGGCCCGGCAGCGTCTCGAACAGCGCCCGGAGCGGGGTGATCCCGACGCCCGCCCCGAGCAGCAGGACCTTGCGCTGCCGCTGCCGCCGCCCGGTGAACGCCCCGTACGGTCCCTCGGCCCGCACCCGGGTGCCCGGGCGCAGTCCGGCGACGGCCGCGCTGTGCCCGCCGAGGTCCTTGACCGTGAACCGGAGGAACTCCGGGTGCGGCGGCGCGGAGAGCGAGTACGGGTTGGCGGCCCAGCGCAGCCCGGGGGCCTGGAACTGCAGCCGGAAGAACTGGCCCGGTTCGGCGCGGAGTTCGTCCAGCCGCCGACCGGACAGGAACAGCGACACCACCCCGGCGCCTTCCGGCCGCACCTCGGCGACCCGCAGTCCGTGCCGCCGGTCGAGCAGCCAGGGCCGCAGCAGGCGGAACCAGCCGAGCAGCGCCGCCGTGCCGAAGTACAGGGCGTACCAGGCGGCCTGGCCGGGGCCGCCGCCGAGGTCGGCGCCGGTGGCCAGCTGGTGGGCGAAGGCCAGGGCGACGGCGAGGTAGGTGGCCAGGTGGAGGTAGTACCAGGTCTCGTACGAGAGGCGCCGCCGCGCCGCCCGGGCGGACACGGCGCCGGTGCCGAGCATCAGCAGGGTGCCGAAGGTCGCCTTCAGCATCTCGGGGTAGTGGAAGACGATCTCCACGCCCTCGCCGACCAGCCCGCGCCCGTCGGTGAGCGCGTAGCCCCAGACGACCGTCAGCACGTGCACCGAGACCAGGGCCACCAGCCACCGCCCGCCGAAGGCGTGCCAGCGGGCAAGCCGGTCGGCGCCCACCCCGCGCTCCACCGGCGGAAGCCGGGCCATCAGCAGGAGCAGCACCGGCGCCGCGTACCCGGCGAGCAGCCCGGTGATCCGCCCGGCACCGGTCAGCCAGCCGGCCGCGCCGACCACGGACGGCGTGTTCAGCCACCACAGCCCGAGCACACCGAGCGTTCCGGCGGCGATCAGGGCGAGCGCCGCCCGGGGCGGCAGGGCGAGCGGCGGGCGCGGCACCGCCCGGTGGCGCGGGCCGGCTGCACCCGGTAGGGACTTCGGTGCGGTGGCAGTGGTCATCGGATCCTCCTCGACTCCCGGCGGCGGCGCGGCCCCGCCGAGGCGCTCCACGATCGCACCGCAAGCTCTGAGCTCCCTCTGAAGTACGTCGGCCCGCTCTCTCTGCGAAGGGGATCCGTGCAGGTCGGACCGGGCTGGCAGGTGTACGAACCGTGCTCCTGGATCTCACCGGTTTCTCATGGCGGCGGGCCAGAATGAACGCCGCCCCGCCATCGGGCCGCCGCCATCGAGTCGAGGAGCACCATGGACGACACCGGCACCGACCGCCCGGACTGGCGCGTCCTGGTCGTCGACGACGAACCGGACGTGGTCGAGGTGGTCTGCGGAGCCGTGCGCTACGAGGGCTGGCAGGCGCGCGGCGCGACCAGCGGGCTGGAGGCCGTGCGCCAGGCGGTGGACTGGCGCCCGCACGCCGTGGTGCTCGACATGATGCTGCCCGACCTCGACGGCCTGGAGGTGCTGCGCCGCGTCCACGCCGGGCAGCCCGAGGTGCGGGTCCTCTTCCTCACCGCTCGGGACGCCCTGGAGGAGCGGATCGCCGGCATCGCGGCGGGCGGCGACGACTACGTGACCAAGCCGTTCAGCCTGGCCGAGGTGGTGGTCCGGCTGCGCGGACTGCTGCGCCGCGCGGCCCCGCCCGCCGGGCCGCGCCCGGTGCCCGAACACGCGCTGGTGCTCGGCGACCTGGTCCTGGACGACCGGGCGCGCGAGGTGACCAGGGGCGGCGAGAGCATCGAGCTCAGCCCGACCGAGTACGCGCTGCTCGCGCACCTGATGCGCCACCCCCGGCAGGTGCTCAGCAAGGCGCAGATCCTCGACGCGGTCTGGTCGTACGACTTCGGCGGCCAGGCGCACATCGTGGAGCTGTACATCAGCTACCTGCGCAAGAAGCTGGACGCGGGCCGCAGCCCGATGATCCACACCGTGCGCGGCGCCGGTTACCTGATCAAGGCCGCGCAGTGACCCCGGCCCGGAGGCCGCGCCGCACGCCGAAGGCCGGCACGCCGATCGTCGGCACGCCGAAGGCCGGTACGTCGAACGCCTCTCTGCGGTACGCCCGTTCGCTGCTGCCCCGGACGCTTCGGGCCCGTCTGATCGCGGGCCTGCTGGTCCTGCTGGTGGTCACCTGCGCCGCCGTCGGCTTCGCCACCACGGCCGCCCTGCGCCACTTCCTGGTCGACCGGCTGGACCAGCAACTCGCCGAGTCCGGCGGCCGCTACGCCGCGAGCCTGGAACACGCCGGTACGGGCGCCGCTTCCGACACCCGGGCGCAGACCCCCGGCACCCTGGGCGTGCGACTGGTGGGCGGCCGCGTCACCGCCGCCGGCGTGGTCGACGGCGACGCTGACGACGGCGACGACGACCCCAGCGGCGACGACCGGGTCACCTTCACGCCCGACCAGGAGCGCTCGCTCGCCGCGCTTCCGGTCGACGGCCCCGCCCGCACCTTCGTCCCCGGCGGGGCGCTGGGCCGTTACCGGGTCCGCGCGGTGGCCGGGCGGGACGGCGACGTGCTGGTCTGCGGGTTGCCGCTGCGCCCGGCCGAGGACACGGTCGCCCGGCTCGAGGCCCTGGAGCTGACCGTGTTCGCGGTGGCCGTCGCCGCGGCCGGCGCCGCCGGAGCGGTGTGGGTCGGCTGGTCACTGCGCCCGCTGCGCCGGGTGGTGCGGATGGCCGAGCGGGTGAGCGCCCTACCGCTCGCCAGCGGTGAGGTGATGCTCGCCGAGCGGGTGCCGGACGACGACCCGCGCACCGAGGTCGGCCGGGTCGGCGTGGCGCTCAACCGGATGCTCGGGCATGTCGGCGACGCGCTGGCCCGCCGGCACGCCGTGGAGGAGCGGCTGCGCGGGTTCGCCGCCGACGCCAGCCACGAGCTGCGCACCCCGGTGGCGACGGTGCGCGGCCACGCCGAGCTGGCGCTGCGCCACCCCGGGGAGGTGCCCGGGCCGGTGCGGCACTCGCTGGAGCGGATCGACGCCGAGACGCTGCGGATGGGCGCGATCGTCGAGGATCTGCTGCTGCTCGCCCGCCTGGACGCGGGGCGGCCGCTCGCCGCGGACGAGGTGGACCTGACCCGGATCGCGCTCAACGCCGTCGCCGACGCCCGGGCGGCCGGCCCGGACCACCGGTGGCGGCTCGCCCTGCCCGAGGAACCGGTGCTGGTGACCGGGGACGAGCACCGGCTCAGCCAGGTGGTGGCCAACCTGCTGGCCAACGCCCGTACCCACACGCCGCCCGGCACGGGCGTCGAGCTGGCCCTGCGACCGGCCGCCGGTCAGGTCGAGTTGCAGGTGGCGGACGACGGACCGGGGATCGCACCCGAGGTGCTCGACAGGGTCTTCGAGCGCTTCGTCCGGGGCGACCGCGCCCGCTCGCGCGCCACCGGTTCGACCGGGCTCGGCCTGGCCATCGTCCGCGCCGTCGTCCAGGCGCACGGCGGCACCGTGACGGTGGCGAGCCGGCCCGGTCGGACGGTGTTCACCGTGCGGCTGCCGGCGGCGTGACGGTGCGGAAGCGCTGCCGGTAGTCCGTCGGCGTGGTGTCCAGCCGACGGCGGAAGGCCCGCACCAGGGTGTCGGTGGTGCCGAACCCGCAGGCGGCGGCGATGCGTTCGAGGGTGTCGTCGGTGGACTCCAGCCGGTGGCGGGCGAGTTCGACCCGGGCCGACTCGACGTAGGCGCTCGGGGTGGTGCCCAGCTCGGCCTTGAAGATGCGGACCAACTGCCGTTCGCTGACGTGCGCGTGGGCGGCGAGGTCGGGCACGGAGAGCCGGCCGGTGAGGTTGCGCCGGATGTGGTGGCGCAGCCCCTCGATCCGCCGGGTGGCGGAGACCGGCTCCAGCGGGACGCTGAACTGGCTCTGGCCGCCCGGCCGTTTGAGGTACATCACGAGCTGCCGGGCCACCCGCAGGGCGAGTTCCTCGCCGAAGTCCTCGGCGACCAGGGCGAGCGAGAGGTCCAGGCAGGCGCTGATGCCCGCGCCCGTCCACACCTCGCCGTCGCGGATGAAGATCGGGTCGGCGTCGACCTCGATCCCCGGGTACTCGGCGGCGAGTTGGCCCGCCGTCGACCAGTGGGTGGTGGCCCGCCTGCCGTCCAACAGCCCGGCCGCGGCCAGCAGGTGGGCACCCACGCAGACGGACGCGACCCGGCGCGCCCGGGCGGCCAGCGCGCGGACCCGCTCGACCACGGCCGGGTCGGTGAGCGCCCGCACCCGGCCCTCGCCGTCGACCTCGACGGAGCCGGGCACCAGCAGGGTGTCGATGGGACGCTCGGCGGCCTGGTCGAAGGTGAGGTCGGGCAGGATGCGCACCCCCGCCGCGGTGGTGACCGGCCCGGGGCCGGCCGCGGCGAGCACCACCCGGTAGCCGCTCCCGTCGTCGGTCTCCCGGCGCACCAGCGAGAACACCTCCGGCGGGCCGGTGACGTCCAGCAGGTCGACGCCCTCGAACAGGACGATGACGATCAGCAGCTGCGCCGCCGTGCTGCTCCCGGTGGAATCCACTGGACCGGCCCCCCTGTGTCTCGTTGTCGGACTCCCCGTCGGACTCGCCCTCGGAGTCGCCCTCGGAGTCGTCGCCCTCGGAGTCGTCGTCGGAGTCGCCGCCCGATCCGATGTCCGATCCGATGTCGGAATCTGCATGTTAGGCGACATTGCCGCCGTGCCGAGGCCGCCCGTAGCGTTCCGGAGGCAGGCCGCACCCGGCGTGACCTGCCGAACCCCGATCCAGCAGAAGGCGGTACAGCCATGCCCACCACCACCCTGCGCGCCCTCACCGGCCTGGACGAGAAGCCCGCCGTGCTCGGCTCGTCCACGCTGATCCTGATCGACTACCAGAACACCTACACCCGCGGCGTGATGGAGCTGACCGGCTGGCGGCAGGCCCTCGACGCGGCCGCCGACCTGCTCGCCCGCGCCCGGGCGGCCGGCGCCACCGTCATCCACGTCGTCAACGACGGCGGGGAGGGAACCCCGTACGACATCCGTGCCGAGATCGGCGCGATCCACCCCGACGTCGCCCCGGTGGAGGGCGAGCGGGTGGTGGTCAAGCAGGCCCCGGACGCCTTCGTCGGCACCGAGCTCGGCGCCCTGGTCGACGCGGCCGGACACCAGGACGTGGTGATCGCCGGCTTCATGACCCACATGTGCGTCGCCTTCACCGCCGCCGGCGCCTTCCTGCGCGGCAACCGCCCCACCGTCGTCGCCGACGCCTCCGCGACCCGGCCGCTGCCCTCCGGCGGGGCCGAGCTGCCCGCCGAGCAGGTCCACCGCGGCGCCCTGGCCACGATCGGGGACCTGTACGGCGTGGTGGTGGAGTCGGCGGCCGAGCTGGGCTGAGCCGGTCGGCGCCCGGCGCCGGTGCGATCCGGCCCCGGCCCCCGGCCCCGGGCGCCAGACGCGCGGTGAGCGGCCGGTGCCGGACGGCGGACCGACGCGCCCCGGGCGGCGAACGGCCGCGCCCCGTACGGCGAACGGCCGTTGCCCCGGACCGGCCCCCCCGCTCAGCCGTCCGACGGCAGCATCGGGGCGGTCCGCGGCTGCCGGGGCAGCGGCAGGCCCAGTGCCTCCCGGGAGGCGGGCGGCAGCGCCAGCGCCGAGGCGGCCTCGGCCGGCAGCGGGCGCAGACCCAGCAGTGCGGTGGCGAGACGGGTGGTGGCGCGGTGCCAGTCGGGGATGCGCTGGAGCATGGCGTGGCCGCTGCCGGTGACGGTGTAGCCGCAGACCCGGGCGCCGGCGGCGCGGCTGCGGGCGGCGAAGGCCCGGGTGTCGGCGGGCGGGGTGACGGTGTCCCGGTCGCCGTGCAGCAGCAGGACGTCGCGGCCGGCCAGGTGGTCGCACGGGTCCCCGGCGGGGCACCACGGGGCGAGTGCGATCAGACCGGTCACGGACGGGTGGCCGCCGGCCCGCAGGGCGGCGCGGCCGCCCATCGAGTGGCCGATCAGGACGGTCGGGACCGGGCCGAGCAGCGCGGCGGCCTCGTCGAGCGCGGCCAGCGCGTCCCGGGCGGCGTCGGCGCGCTCGCCGTTCCAGCCGCGGTGGCGGTAGCGGACGGTGCCGAGGGCGATCCCGGCGCCCGCGGTGTCCCGTTCGAGCGAGCGCAGGAAGCCGTGCATCCGCAGCAGGGGCAGGTTGAGGCGTCCGGGCCGGGCGAGGTTGTGCTCCTCGCCGCCGTGCAGCACGAGCACCGCGGCCTGCACCTCCGCGGGCCGTGCCCACCACCGCAGCACCCGGTGCGCGGCCGTACCGGTGCCCGGGTCACGGCCGGTGTCCGCGGCACGAGCGGCGTCGGTGCCACGTCCTGCGCCGCCGGTGTCCGTGCCGCTGCCGTCCGCGCCGGTTCCGATCACCTTCGCACCCCTTCCCGCCCCCGTGGCCGGTCCTCCGGACCGCCACTGTACGCGGGCGGACGGCGGGAGTGTTCACCCGACGGAACCATCGCGCACACCGGGCGCGCGCAGCCCGGGCGGGGTGCTGTTATCCACGAAGGGTGGGGGACAGCAGGCGCCGTCGGTGGCGCCGCGTCACCGAGTGGAGGACTCCGTGGCTCAGCAGCTCGCACTGTCCGTCGACTTCGGGTCGGGCTTCACCCAGGCCTGGTCCAAGATCGCCAAGGTCATCCCGCAGTTCCTCGCCTTCCTGGCGATCCTGGTCATCGGTTGGTTCGTGGCGAAGGCGATCGCCCGGGTACTGGACCGCGTGCTGCGCCGCGTCGGCTCGGAGCGGGTCGCGGAGAGGGCCGGGATGGCCCGCTACCTGGCCGGTTCCAAGTACGACATGACCGGCATCATCTGCAAGATCGTCTACTACGCGATCCTGCTGATGGCCTTGCAGCTGGCCTTCGGCGTCTTCGGCCCCAACCCGATCAGCGTGATGATCCACAGCATCGTCGCCTGGCTGCCCCGGGCCATCGTCGCCGTCGCGATCCTGGTGGTCGCGATGGCCATCGCCAACGGCGTGCGCGACATCGTCGGCAACGCGCTCTCCGGCGCCTCGTACGGCCGCACCGTCTCCACCGTCGTCTGGGGGTTCATCGTGGCCCTCGGTGTGATCGCGGCGCTCGGCCAGGCCGGGATCGCCACCGCGATCACCGGGCCGGTGCTGATCGCGGCGCTCGCCACCATCGCCGGTGTGGTGGTGGTCGGTGTCGGCGGCGGCCTGATCATGCCGATGCGCCAGCGCTGGGAGCGGTGGCTGGACAGCGCCGAGCAGGAGACCGCCCGGCTGCGCGGTTCCGCCTACCAGGCCGGTCGTGCCGACGCGCTCGGCAACCAGCCGGTCCGGCCGACCACCCAGGCGGGCCCGGGCAACCCGCCGACCCCGGGCATCGACCCGGGCCGGAGCTAGATCCCGGGCGGCGCGGGCCGGGTCCGGCCGGACGGCCCGGGCCCGGCGGTCCGGGTGGCTCAGGCCTCCAAAAGGCCCTGCTCGCGCACCAGCCAGCAGATCGCGGTCAGCCGGGTGACGGCGTAGTCGTACCCCACCGGCTCCCGCCAGCCGATCTCGGCGAGCGCGTCCAGGAAGCCCAACGCGTAGTCCGCCAGTTCCTCACGGTCCAGGGGCCGGGGCGCGAGCTCCGGCCCCTGCGCGTACAGCAGCTCCCGGAGCATCGCCGCGTGCTGGTCGACCGCGGCGACGAAGCCGGGCTCGAAGGCGAACTCGGCCAGCCGCGGCGTGAAGGAGGCCACGATGCCGGGCAGCGGACAACCGGCCGGGCCGTCGGGCGAGGGCCGGAACGATTCGTCGGGGGTCGCGAACATCCGTCCACGGTAGGCGAGCCGCCGAGCGGGGGAGCCGGCCCGAGACGCTTCCGTGCTGAGACCTTGGCCACGCTCGGAACGTTCCGTGGCGCGGTCCGTTCCCTGCGCTCACGAACGCCGGTGGTCCGTACCACAATGGTCCGCATGGATCTCCGCATCTTCACCGAGCCCCAGCAGGGCGCGAGCTACGACACCCTCCTGAAGGTCGCGCGCACCGCCGAGGAGCTCGGCGTCTTCAGCGCCTTCTTCCGCTCCGACCACTACCTGAAGATGGGCGACGTCGACGGCCTGCCCGGTCCCACCGACGCCTGGATCACCCTGGCCGGCCTCGCCCGCGACACCAGCACCATCCGCCTCGGCACCCTGATGACCGCCGCCACCTTCCGGCTGCCCGGCGTCACCGCGATCCAGGTCGCCCAGGTCGACGCGATGAGCGGCGGCCGGGTCGAGTTCGGCCTCGGCGCCGGCTGGTACGAGGCCGAGCACGCCGCCTACGGCATCCCCTTCCCCAAGGAGAAGTTCGGGCGGCTGGAGGAGCAGCTGGAGATCATCACCGGGCTGTGGCGCACCAAGCTCGGCGACACCTTCGACTTCTCCGGCGAGTACTACACCCTCACCGACTCGCCCGCGCTCCCCAAGCCCGCCCAGGAGCGCATCCCGGTGCTGGTCGGCGGCAACGGCCCCAAGCGCACCCCGGCGCTGGCCGCCCGCTTCGCCGACGAGTTCAACCTGCCGTTCGCCTCCGTGGCGGACACCGCCGCCCAGTTCGGCCGGGTCCGCGAGGCCGTCGAGCGGGCCGGGCGCTCCGCCGACGAGCTGGTCTACTCCAACGCCCTGGTCCTCTGCGTCGGCCGGGACGACGCCGAGGTGGCCCGCCGGGCCGCCGCGATCGGCCGGGAGGTGGACGAACTGAAGGCCAACGGCCTGGCCGGCACCCCGGACGAGGTCGTGGAGAAGATCGGCCGGTACGCGGCGGTCGGCAGCAGCCGGGTCTACCTCCAGGTGCTCGACCTGGACGACCTGGACCACCTGGAGCTGGTGGCCGCCCGGGTCGCCCCGCAGCTGGGCTAGCACCGGCGTCCCGGCCGCCCCCGCCTGCCCCTGACCACGGGCCTTTACTCACCCTTGGGAATGCGCCATGCTCCAGGGGAGCAGGAGAACGGCGGGGGAGGGTCGGTGGCCGGGACACGAACGGCGCGGGCGGCGGCGTCGGCGGTGCCGTCGGTGCCGCCGCCCCGGGCCACCGACGGCCGGGCCCTCCGGGCCGGCCTGCACGAGCTGCGCGGCCCGGGCCCGACCGCCCTGCACTACCCGCCCGGTGACCTGCTGGTCGTCACGGGCCTGCCCGGCAGCGGCAAGAGCACCCTGATGCGCCGCAGCGTCCGCGCCCCGCTGGTCGACTCCCAGCAGGTCCGCGAGGAGTACGCGGCCCGGCTGCCCGGCCGCCTCCCGTACGCGCTGTACCGCCCGCTCGCCCGGATCGCCCACTACCGCCGGCTGCGCCGCGCCGTCCTGGACGGCGGCCCGCTCGCCGTGCACGACTGCGGCACCCTCCCCTTCGTACGGGCGTGGCTCATCCGCACCGCCGCCCGGCAGGGCCGTCGGGTGCACCTGCTGCTGCTCGACGTCGACCCGGCCGAGGCCCTGGCCGGCCAGCGGCGCCGGGCCCGCGGCGTCTCGCGCTACGCCTTCGCCCGGCACCGGGCCGCCGCCGGCCGGCTGCGCCGACGGCTCCTCGGGGCGCGGCGGCCGCCGGCCGGCTGTGCGTCGGCCGTGGTACTCGACCGGAGCGCCGCGCGCGCCCTACGGGTGATCGACTTCACGGCGTCGTAGTCTCGGCGAATCCGCGCCGGGCGCCGCCGCCCGCCGCACCCGGCCGCCGCACCCGACCGCCGTGCCAGCCCGGTCGTCGGTGGGCGGTCGCCGAGGGGCCGGCCCGCCGGCGCGGGCGACACCCCGTCACCTCCCTCGCCTGACAGGAGCGCTGATGCGCCGTACCGCCCGGGTGCGCTCGCGTGCCCCCCGCCTGTTCCCCTGCGCCGCCGCGCTGGTCGCCGCCGCCGGACTGAGCCAGCTCGCCGCCCCGGCCCCGCACCACGCCGCGGCCGCGGCCGCCGTCTGCGACGGCGCCGACGCCGCCGCCCGGAGGCCGGCGGGCAGCCAGGCCGGGAAGGACCCGAACGCCGTCAGCGCCGCCGAGGCCCGGGCGATGCAGGCGGACCTGGCCGGCCGGCTCGCCGCGCTCGGCTCCGCGCACGTCCCGCTGGCCTCCGCCCCGACCACCGTTCCGGTGTACGTCCACGTGATCCACGCCGGGGACGCCGGCCGGCTCGACCAGGGGGCGGTCCTCGCCCAGATCGACCACCTCAACGCCACCTACGGCGGCCAGGGCGAGGCGAACACACCCACCGGGTTCCGGTTCGAGCTGGCCGGCACCGACTGGACGGACGACGCCGGCTGGTACCGGGGCATGACCCCCGGCTCCACCGCCGAGCAGGCCATGAAGAAGGCCCTGCACAAGGGCGACCAGGGCACGCTGAACCTGTACACCGCCCACCTCGGGCAGTCCCTGCTCGGCTGGGCGACCTTCCCGAACACCTACCGCTCCGACCCCACCGGCGACGGCGTGGTCGTCCTCGACGACTCGCTGCCCGGCGGCCCCGCCGTCCACTACAACGAGGGCAACACCGCCACCCACGAGATCGGCCACTGGCTGGGCCTGTTCCACACCTTCCAGGGCGGCTGCCTGGCCCCGGGCGACTACGTGGACGACACCCCGCCGGAGCGCAGCCCCGCCTACGGCTGCCCCGAGGGCCGCGACACCTGCCCGGCCCCCGGCCTCGACCCGATCCACAACTTCATGGACTACAGCTACGACTCCTGCATGAGCAGGTTCACCCCCGGCCAGGCCGAGCGGATGGCGAACACCTGGGCGGCGTACCGCAGTTGATTCGACGGTGGGCCTCGGGGCCGCGTCCGGTCCGCCACGCGGCCGCGCGGCGGACACCGGCCGGACGTCCGATACGGCCCGTCCCGGGGGTGATCGGGACCGGCAGGAGCAAACCGAAGGAGACACGTCATGAGTGCCAAGCCCCGGATCGTCGTCGGTGTGGACGGCTCGCCCGCCTCGGAACAGGCGCTGCGCTGGGCGGTCGAGTACGCGAAGGCCGTCGGAGGCGCCGTCGACGCGGTCACCGCCTGGGAGTACCCCGCCTTCTACGGCTGGGGCGGCACGAGTGCGCCGGCCGAGGTCTACAACCCCGAGGACGTCGCGGGCAGGACGCTCGCCGACAGCGTCGCCAAGGCCGTCGGCGCCGAGCCGGGCGTGCCGATCAGCGAGAACGTGGTGCCGGGGAACGCCGCCGGGGCCCTGCTCCAGGCCGCCAAGGGCGCCGCGCTGCTGGTGGTCGGCAGCCGGGGCCTCGGCGGCTTCTCCGGCGTCCTGCTCGGCTCCGTCAGCCGCCACCTCACCGAGCACGCGCCCTGCCCGGTGGTCGTGGTCCGCGAGGGCCAAGGCCTCACGGGGGACAAGGCCGAGTAGCCCCCGGACGCAGGGGCCGGCGTCCCGCCGGGCCGCCACCCGGACCACAATGGAGTCATGCCCGAAGGTGACTCCGTCTACCGCGTGGCGGCCCGGCTGCACGAGGCCCTCGCCGGACAACTGCTGACCGCCGCCGAGCTGCGGGTGCCCGCGCACGCCACCGCCGCACTCGCTGGCCGCCGGGTGCTGGAGGTCGTCCCACGCGGCAAGCACCTGCTCACCCGCCTGGAGGGCGGCCTCACCCTGCACACCCATCTGCGGATGGACGGCCGCTGGGAGTTCTACCGCACGGGCGAACGCTGGAGCGGCGGCCCCGCCTGGCAGATCCGCGCCCTCCTCGGCACCGAGCGGGGCACCGCCGTCGGCTACCGGCTGCCCGTCGTCGAACTGCTGCGCACCGCCGACGAGGACCGCGCCGTCGGCCACCTCGGCCCCGATCTGCTCGGCCCCGACTGGGATCCGGTCGAGGCCGTCCGCCGGCTCCTCGCCCGCCCCGGCCGCCCGCTCGCCGAGGCCCTGCTCGACCAGCGCAACCTGGCCGGGATCGGCAACGTCTACGCCAACGAACTGTGCTTCGTGGCCGGCCTGACCCCGTGGACCGCGGTCGGCGAACTCCCCCACCCCGACCGGCTGGTGGAGCGCGCCCAGCAGATGCTGGAGGCCAACAAGCTGCGCTCCGGCCACATCACCACCGGCGACACCCGGCCCGGACACCGGCACTGGGTCTACGGCCGGGCGGGCCGGCCCTGCCCGCGCTGCGTCACGCCGGTGCGGACCGGGCGCCAGGGCGACCCGCCGCTGGACCGCGCGGTGTTCTGGTGCCCCTACTGCCAGCGCGGCCCGGCCCCGGCCGTCACGTCCGCTCGACCAGGGCGGGGTGGCGCGGGTCGTCCACCCGGACGGTGACGTCGGCGGCCTCGGCCGGTCCGGTCTCCGCGTCGTAGCGGGCGAAGGCGGGCAGCGTCCACTGCTGGTCCGCGGGGGTGCGGCGGGCCAGCGCGGCCGGGCTGAGCGCGAGGTGCACGGTCAGCTCCAGCGGCAGCCAGCGGCCGAGCAGCAGCGCGCCGTCCAGCACCAGGACCCCGCCGGGCGGGAGTTCGGTGTAGGGGGCCCGGGTGGAGCGGTCGGTGGCCGGGTCGCGCAGTGAGGGCAGCACCCGGCCGCTGCCGCCCGGTTCCAGCGGATCGAGCACCTCGCGCAGCAGGGCGCCGTCGTCCAGCCAGAGGTCGTGGAAGGCGTCCGCGTCCTGGTGGCCGTACTCCAGCCGGATCGACGCCGGGCGCAGGAAGTCCGCGGCGGAGACCCGCAGCGCGGGCCGCCCGCGCAGCCGCAGCGGCTCCACCAGGGCGTCCGCGAGCACCTCGGGCCGGGCGGCCGCGGCACCGTCCACCGCGACCCGCAGCCACCGCTTGCCGGCGCCGGGCAGTGCGGTGATGCGGTCGGCGAGCAGTTCGGCCAGCTTGTCGGGGGAGATCGGGCGTACCTGCACCAGGCCATCCTGCCGCCTCCGTCCCACCGCCATGCGAGGACCCCTCGAAAACGGCGCCGCCGCGCGCCCGGGAGGGCGGGTGGACGGCTCGCGAACCATCCGGGGCGGCGACTGCGGCTGTACTAAGCTGTGGCGCACAGCACAGGCCTGCCCAGGAGACCGGGGGAGGTACGCCGTGACGGCCGAGATGACCGCACCCGAGTGGATGCACCGGCAGATCACCAGTGAGCAGTACGACTCCTGGACCGAGGAGCAGTGCGCG
Organism: Kitasatospora sp. NPDC001539; assembly: GCF_040298565.1. Lineage (NCBI taxonomy): Bacteria > Bacillati > Actinomycetota > Actinomycetes > Kitasatosporales > Streptomycetaceae > Kitasatospora > Kitasatospora sp. NPDC001539. The sequence continues at coordinate 18,059 of NZ_JBEPAK010000029.1, forward strand.
GGCATCGAGATCGTCGACGGGATGGTCGTCGTGAGCCCGAGCGCCTCCAAGCGCCACCACCGCATCGCGCGCCTCCTGGCGAACGCCCTGGACGAAGCGGGCGGCGAGGACTGGAACGCCGACACCGACTTCGACGTGCGGCTGCAGGACGTACCGCTCAACAACCGGCGGCCGGACGTGGTGGTCTACCGCGCGGACAGCATCGACGAGTCGCCGACCAGGCCGGAGCACGTGCTGCTGCTGGTCGAGGTCGTTTCGCCGGGCTCGGAGACCACCGACCGGGTGGTCAAGCTCGACCAGTACGCCACGGCGGGCGTCCCCTTCTACTGGCGGGTCGAGCAGGCGGTCGCCCGGGTGCCGATCGTCCACACGTATGTACTGGACGCCGCGAGCCGGTCGTACGAGGCGGGCGAGGTGTTCGGCGGGGTCGTCAAGGCCGTTGCCCTACCCCGTGGAGATCGACCTCTCCGGGCTCTGACCCCGGTCGGCGGTCGGCGGAGGGGCGGCTCGGGCCGCCGGGCTCGCCTTGACAGTGCTCCGGGGCGGACGTAGCAAGGGAGCATGCGCCATCCGCAGGCGACCGGCGGGGCCGACGAGCCGGTCCGCGCGGCGGTCCCGGAAACGCTGCCGGCACCGGTCCTGGACCAGGAGCCGGAGGCGGGCTCGGGCGTGGTCCGGGAGCCGGGCGCGGAGACCGGTGCGGAGCCGGGTCCGGGGGTGCTGCCGGAGGCGGTGGACGAGCGGGACGAGCTGCTGGCGAAGGCCGTCCGTCAGGTGCTCGGGACCACCGGGGCGTACGGGGCGATGGTGTACCTGCGGTCGCGGGACCACCGGTCGCTGGTGCTGCTCACCCTCGCCGGGGTGCCGCTGTCGATCATCAGCCCGTTCCGGCGGATCGCCGCCGCCGGGCCGCTGCCGGTCGCGGTCTGCTTCCGGACCGGGCGCACCATCGCACTGGCCGACACCGAGGACGCCATGCGGCGCTTCCCCCAGCTCGCGGTCGGGCTGCCGTACGACTTCGTCTCCGCCTGCCTGCCCGTGGAGCACGGCGGGCAGCGGTTCGGGGTGCTCAGCGTGCTGTGGCCCGCCGGGGTCGAGGGGGCACCGGCCCGGGAGTCAGCCCGGCTGGAGGCCGTCGCCGCCCGCCTGGGCGCGGGCCTGGACAGGTTGGCGGAGGCCGGGCGACTGACCGAGCCGTCCGGGGACGCCGCCGTGGTGGAGGTGCCGCCGCCGTCCGCCCCGACCACCCGGGTGGGGCTGTTCGACTGGAACACCACCACCGGCGCGCTCGCCGCCGACGCGCTGTTCCAGGAGATCTTCGGCTTCGGCCCCGGTGAGTTCGACGGCACGGTGGGCTGCCTGACCCGCCGGATCGCCCCCGGCGACGTGCCCGGGTTCCGGGCGGCGGCCCGGACCGCCATGGAGCGGGGCGAGGTGCTGGCCGCCCGGGTGCGCGTGCTCGGGGCGGACGGCCGCCCGTACCCGGTGGAGCTGTGGGCCCGGGTGCCGGGCGCGATCGCCGACGGCCGGACCCACCTGGTCGGCGCCGTGCTGGACGTCCGCACCGTGACCGCCGCCGCGGCCGCCGTCGAGCGGATGCGCGAGGGCGTCTTCGCGCTCGACCCGGACGGCCTGATCACCTACGCCAACCGCGCCACCGAGCCGCTGCTGCGGGCCGACCGGGACGAACTGGTCGGCCACCACCCGTGGGAGGTGCTGCCCTGGCTTGCCGACCCCTTCTACGAGAACCGCTACCGCGCCGCCCTGCTCTCCCAGCAGCCGACCGCCTTCCTGGCCGCCCGCCCGCCGGGCGGCTGGCTCGCCTTCTCGCTCTACCCCGACGCGCACGGCGTCACCGGCCGGGTGGTCGCCGCCGAGTCCCCGCCGGGCGCGGACGAACCGCCCGCCGCCCCGCCACCGTCCACCGCTGCGACCGGCGTCGGCGGCACCCTCCACCTGCTCCAGCTCGCCAGCGCCCTCACCGAGGCCGTCACCGTGCGCGACGTGTGCCGGGCGGTGGCCGAGGAGATCCTCCCGGCCTTCGGCGGCCAGGAACTCGCCATCTACACGGTGCACGAACAGCGGCTGCACCTCGTCTCCCAGTCCGGCTACCCGGACGGCTTCCTGGACGGCTTCGAGGGCACCCCGCTCGACGCCCGGGTGCCCGGGGCGGAGACGCTCAGCACCGGAACCCCGATCTTCTTCGAGTCGGTGCACGAACTCGCCGCCGCCTACCCCGGTCTGGCCCTGGACGAGATGGGCGCCTGGGCCTTCCTGCCGCTGCTCGCCTCCGGCCGTCCGGTCGGCAGCTGCATCCTCGGCTTCGACCGCCCGCACGCCTTCACCCTCGAGGAGCGCGGCCTGCTCACCGGCCTGGGCGGCTTCATCGCCCAGGCGCTGGAGCGCGCCCGGCTCTACGACGCCGAGTTCGCACTGGCCCGCGGCCTGCAGCAGGGGCTGCTGCCGCACCGCCTCCCCCAGGTGCCGGGCGTGCGGATCACCGCCCGCTACCTGCCCGGCACCCAGGGCATGGAGATCGGCGGCGACTGGTACGACGCGATCCTCACCGGCGCGGACCTCACCCTGGTGATCGGCGACGTCGAGGGCCACAGCGTCGCCGCCGCCGCCGCGATGGGCCAGCTGCGCAGCGCGGTGCGCGCCTTCGCCAGCGGCGGCGAGCCGGTCGACCAGGTGCTCGGGCGCACCAACCGGCTGCTGCTGGACCTCGACCCGGGGCTGCTCGCCAGCTGCTGCCTGGTCCGCCTCACCCCCGCGGACGGCACCGTCCGGGTCGCCCGCGCCGGGCACCTGCCGCCGGTGCTGCGCCACCCGGACGGCCGGGCCGAGGCGCTGTACGTCCCCGGCGGGCCGCTGCTGGGGGTGGACGGAGCAGCCGCCTACCCGGCCAGCGAGCTGCGGCTGCGGCCCGGATCGCTGCTCGCCCTCTACACCGACGGCCTGGTGGAGGACCCGGCGCTGGCGATCGACCAGGGGGTGGACCGGCTGCGGGCGGCGCTGGCGCACGGCCGGCCCGGGGAGGATCCGGAGGAGCTGGCCGAGCGGTTGCTGCGCGAGGTCGGCTCGACCGGCCGGGTGGACGACGTGGCGCTGCTGCTCACCGCCTACCGACCGGCGACTTTCGTCGATGCGCCGGGCGACGAAGGGTGACCGCGCCCGGGGCGGCGCCCCGGTTAGCCTCGACGGGTGAATGCGATCGCACGGGCCTGGTCGAGGGCGGTACGGACGGCGCTGCCGGGGCCCTGGCCCCGTCGGCGGGTGGTGGGCGAGGCGGTGCAGGCCCTGTTCATGGGCGGGGTCGCCGGTCTGCTCGAGGTGCTCGCGCGGACCGGACTGGCGGTGCCGTTCGGAGCCGCCGTCGCGGTGCTGTGGGTGCTGCGCCGCGGGTTCCCGGGCGCCGTGCTCGTCCTGGTCGGGGCCATGGCGGGCTGGTCGCTCGGGCCGGTGCCGATGCTGGTCTGCGCGGGCTGGGCGGCCGGGGCGCGGATCCGGCGGGTCGGGCGGCTGCTGGGCTCCGTCGTACTGAGCTATCTGCTGTTCACCGTGACCGGGACGGTGAAGGACGGCGCCTCGGCCTCGCCCAAGCTGATCGTCGGCCTGTCACTCGGCATGTTCCTCGTCTTCGCCGTCCTGCCCGCGCTGTACGGGCGCTACCGCGCCCAGCGGCAGGCCCTGCTGGACGCGCTGCGCGAGCGCAACGACCAACTGGTGCGCGAACGGGTCATGGTGGTGCGCCAGGCGCGGTTGCGGGAGCGGCACCGGATCGCCCAGGACATGCACGACAGCCTGGGCCACCAGCTCGCGCTGATCTCCGTGCACTCCGGCGCGCTGGAGGTGGACCGCACCCTCACCGACCGGCAGCGGGAGGCGGTCGGCGTGCTGCGGCAGGCGGCGGTCGCGGCGATGCGCGAGCTGCGCGAGGTGGTCGGGGTCCTGCACGACGAGTCGACGGCGCTGCCGCCGGCGGTCGGTGCGCAGGGCGCGGCGCCGGGCCGCGGCGGGGTGGACGGCATCGCGGAGCTGGTTGCCTCCTCCCGGGCGGCCGGCGCGGAGGTGGCGTTCTCGACCGAGGGCGAGCGGCGCCCGCTGGCGGCCGCGGTCGACAACGCGGCCTACCGGATCGTGCAGGAGGCGCTCACCAACGCGCACAAGCACGCCGCCGGCGCGCCGATCGCGGTCGCGCTCCGCTACGAGCCGGACGCGCTGGTCGTCGAGGTCACCAACCCCCGCGCGCCGGAGCTCGTCGGCGCACCCGTCGGCGCGGGGTCGGTCGTCAGCGGCGGACAGGGGCTGACCGGGCTGCGGGAGCGCGCCCGGCTGGTCGGCGGCATGGTGCACGCCGGCGCGACGCCCGAGGAGGGCTTCCGGCTCGCGGCCGTCCTTCCGTACCAGGGGTCGGAGAGCGAGAGCGCGGCCGGTCCGGTCGGCGAGGAGGACTGGGTCCTGGAGGGCCTGCCCGCGGCGGAGGGCGCGGGCGAGGGGCGGCGCAGCCCGGCGGTCGGCTGCGCGGCCGGGGTGGGGGCGGTCACCCTGGTCGTGGTGGGGCTGGTGGTCTGGGGCGCGCTGGCCTTCGTCCGGGGCGCCGGCGACTCCACGGTGGATCAGTCGGTGTACGACCGGATCCGGCTCGGCGAGTCGAAGGCCGACGTGATGCGGGAGCTGCCGCCCGGCAACGAGTTCTTCACCTCCGACTACGAGCGCAGCGGCCCGGACCGGCCGGAGGGCGCGCACTGCCGTTGGTACTCGCTGTCGAAGAGCGGCTCCGAGTCCTGGTCGGAGAGCCACGTGGCGCGGTTCTGCTTCAAGGGCGGGGTCCTGGTGGACAAGGTCGACTACGTCACCAAGGACTGACCGCCCGGCGTTCCACGGCGCGACCGTGCAGCAGCCCGAGCGTCCCGAGCCCGACCGTGCGACGGTCCGACCGTCCGACCGTCCGAGCGCCCGACCGTCCGGGTGCCCGACCGGACGGCCGTCTGAGCGCCCGACCGTGCGACCGTCCGACCGGACGGCTGCCTGAGCGCCCGACCGTGCGACCGTCCGACCGTCCGAGCGCCCTGCCACCGGGCCGCCCGGGCGGGAGGCGGGCGCGGCGGGATGTGAGGATGGTGCCGCAGCCGCACCACCGTTCGAGGGGAATGACCACCAGTGATCCGAGTCCTCGTCGCCGACGACGAGCCGCTCATCCGGGCCGGGATCAGGATGATCCTCGGTTCGGCCGACGACATCGAGGTGGTCGCGGAGGCCGCCGACGGCCGGGAGGCGCTGGAGCTGGCCCGGGCGCACCGGGTGGACGTGGTGCTGCTGGACATCCAGATGCCCGTGCTGGACGGGCTGGCGGCGCTGGGGGAGCTGGCGAGGGTCGCACCCGGCGCGCGGGCGATCATCCTCACCACCTTCGGAGAGCGCGAGAACGTCCTGCGCGCCGTGACCGGCGGCGGCGCCGGGTTCCTGCTCAAGGACACCGCGCCGAACGAGCTGATCCAGGCCGTACGGGCGGCGGCCAGTGGCAACGCCTTCCTCTCCCCGGCGGCCACCCGGCACATCGTCGACTCGCTGGCCTCCGGCCGCAGCGGCTCGGCGGCCGCGCGCAGGGCGCAGGCCCGGCGCCGGCTGGAGGTGCTGACCGAGCGCGAGCTGGAGGTGTTGGCGCTGCTCGGCGAGGGGTTGTCCAACGCGGACGCGGGGGCGCGGATCCACATGAGCGAGGCGACGGTGAAGACGTACGTCAGCCGGATCCTGGCGAAGCTGGGCTGCGAGAACCGGGTCCAGGCGGCGCTGTTGGCGCGGGACGCGGAGCTCGACGGCCGCAGCTGAGCGTGTCCGGGTCAACACTCTGGGTGCCCGCTGTGGCGGATCCCACTGGATCGGATTCCTGAATCGGGAACTCCGGTTGCCGTGATGACGGAACGTCAGTTTTTCGCTACGGAGCGTCGATGGTGTGCCCGGTCCGACGGCCGGACAGATGTGAGTGACGGCACGGAAGTTGATCGTTTCATCCTGGAAATACGGTCAAACCCGGTCAAATCGACCGCAGTTCCTTGATCCGTACCGCCGGTAACAGTCAACTGACCTGCGATTTCCCAGAAGCGCTTGCTGCGCCCCGGACATCGCCCCTAGCTTTCTTGGCGGCGCAACGAGCGCCACCCGGGTTCACCCCGACGCACTGCCCGCCGACTGACCCCCGGCGCAAGGGCGGTGCCCGCCGACGAGGCCGGCTCGAACAGGCCGTCGGCGAGCGGAGGTGGCCGGGGCGGCACGGCACGTCCGACACGTGCGCGGCCGCCCGACGAGCGAGGCAAGCGCGACCCACCCGCCCATGTCCCGGGCCTGGTTCCGGCTGCCCGCCCGGGGATTGTCGAGAGGAACTTCATGACTCACCGTCACGAGACCGCCGCTGCCACCGACACCACCGCCGGCCCGAAGCGCAACCGCGTGCGGATGGCGGTCCTCGCGGGTGCCGCCGTCGCGGCCCTGCCGGTGGCCGGCCTCGTCACGGCCACCTCGGCCTCCGCCGCGACCACCTCCGCCTGGGACGCCGTCGCCCAGTGCGAGAGCGGCGGCAACTGGAGCATCAGCACCGGTAACGGCTTCCACGGCGGACTGCAGTTCACCCCGTCCACCTGGGCCGCGTACGGCGGCACGGCGTACGCCCCTCAGGCCAACCAGGCGACCAAGGCGCAGCAGATCGCCGTCGCCGAGAAGGTCCTCGCCTCCCAGGGGCCGGGTGCCTGGCCCGTCTGCTCGAAGAAGGCCGGCCTGAGCAAGGGCGGCGCCCCGGCCGCCGTCGACACCTCGGCCGACGCCGACGCGGCCAAGCCCGCGAAGCGGGCGGAGAAGCCCGCTGCGGCCCCGAAGGCCGCCCAGCAGGCCGCGCCCAAGGCCAAGGCCGCGCCGAAGGCCGCGAACGGCCAGCCGTCGGCCAAGCCGGCCCAGTCGGCGCCGAGCGCGGAGAAGAACACCTCCGGCGGCAGCTACACCGTCCGGAGCGGCGACACGCTGAGTGACATCGCCGCCAAGTTCAGCGTCGACACCGACACCCTCTACAGCAAGAACGCCCGCACCATCGGCGGCGACCCGGACCTGATCTTCCCGGGGCAGACCCTCACCGTCTGACGTCCGAGCGCGTCCTGACCGGGGTCGGCGCGCCCTGACGAGCTGCCGGCACGTCATGACGCCGGCCGAGCGGCCACCCCTCGCGGGGTGGCCGCTCGGTGCGTTCGCGGGACCGCGCGCCGGGTGCACGCACCCGCTCCCCTTCTCGTGCGCGGGCGCCCACCCTCGGGCGGACCGGGTCGGACGGGCCAGGTCGGGTCGGACGGGACCGGGCGGCCGGCGGGCCCCGGTCGTGCGACGGGGGCGTGCGAAGTCGTAGTTGAACGTTGAACTCGACGTCTGAATACCGCCGGAACAGCGGGGCGTTCCCGCCGAGGATCGAGTCATGTCCGAGAACGGATCGAAGAGTTCTGCACACATGACCACGACGACGGCGATGGCGGAGACGGTGGAGACGACGATGGAGATGACCGGGACGGCGGCGAGCGGCGCGGCGGCGCTGGACGGCAAGGTGGCGCTGGTGACCGGCGGCAGCCGGGGGATCGGCGCGGCGGTCGCGCTGCGGCTGGCCGAGGAGGGCGCCGACGTCGCGCTCACCTACCAGGCCTCGGCGGAACGGGCCGAGGAGGTGGTCGCGAAGATCACCGCGATGGGCCGGACCGGCTGGGCCGTCCGGGCCGACAGCGCGGACCCCGAGGCGGTGCGCGCCGCCGTCGCGGCGGTCGCCGAGCGGTTCGGCCGGCTGGACGTCCTGGTGAACAACGCGGGCGTGGGCGCGATGGGACCGATCGAGGAGGTCGGCCTCGACGACCTCGACCGGGTGCTGGAGGTCAACGTCCGCGCGCCGTACCTCTACGCCCAGGCGGCGGTCGGGCACCTGGCCGACGGCGGGCGGATCGTCAGCATCGGCAGCTGCATCGCCCAGCGCGTCCCCTTCCCCGGTGGCACGCTCTACGCCACCAGCAAGGCCGCGCTGATCGGCCTGACCAAGGGCCTGGCCAGGGAACTCGGCCCGCGCGGGATCACCGTCAACCTGGTCCACCCGGGCCCGATCGACACCGAGATGAACCCGGCCGACGGGGAGTCCGCCGACTTCCAGCGCAGTCTCACGGCGCTCGGCCGCTACGGGACCGGGGCGGAGGTGGCGGCCGCCGTCGCCTACCTGGCGGGTGAGGACGGCCGGTACGTCAGCGGTGCGCAGCTGGCGGTGGACGGCGGCTTCGCGGCCTGACCGGCCGACCGGACCGGGCCCGGTGTCGTGCCGGGCGGTCGTCGGCGCGCGCGCTTACGATCGCCCGGCACGACCCGTGCCCCCGACCGACCGAGAGGTGTGCCATGACCGCTGCGGACGACCCGATCGAGCTGCTCGCCCGGGCCCTCGCCCAGACCGCCGGTCTGATCGACGGGACCGGTGTCGAGCTGGCCGGGCACCCGACCCCCTGCCGCTCCTGGGACGTCGGCGACCTGGTCAGCCACCTGCTGTTCGACCTGCGGCAGTTCACCGTCCGGGCGCAGGGCGGCCGGCCGGACTGGTCCCAGTCCTTCGAACGGGTGGAGGACGACTGGTCGCACGCCTTCGAGGCCGGCGCCGAGCAGCTGGTCGACGCCTGGCGGTCGGCCGGCGACCTCACCGGCGTGGTGGAACTCCCGGGCGGCCACACCCTCCCGGCGCGCTTCCCGGTCGATCAGCAGACCGCCGAATTCGCCGTCCACGCCTGGGACCTGGCCCGGGCCACCGGCCGGTCCACGGACGGCCTGGACAGCGAGGTCGCGCTCGCGGCGCTCGCCTGGGCCCGCGGCGCACTCAAACCCGAGTACCGCGGGGAGGAGGCCGACCACCAGGCCTTCGGCCCGGAGGTGCCCGTCCCGGCGGACGCCCCGCCGTACGACCGGCTCGCCGGCTTCTTCGGCCGCGACCCCCGGGCGGTCACCGACGCGTGACGGCACCGGGCCTCGCGCCCCCGGCACCCGCCCTCGACCACGGCGGGAGGAACGCACGGCCGTCAGGGGAACGGCGGGGGACTTCGCAGCGGCACGGGACCTCGGAACGGCAGGGGACTTCGGAACGGCGCGGGACTTCGGAACGGCGCGGGAGTCGGTTCGGGCCGCCACCGCGCGCCACCGGGGGAGCGGTTCACCGCAGTACGGCGAGGACGGTCGCCCACTGGGAGGTGGTCCGGCCGGCGGCGACGCAGTGGCCGGTGTCGGTCGCGATCCGGTGCGCGGTGACCAGGCGGGAGGAGGTCGGCGGGAGCACCGGCAGGGCGGTCCAGCCGGTGCCGAACTCGGGGGCGGTACCCGAGTTGCTGCCGACCGTGCCCACCAGGAGGTCGCCCGGAACGCACGCGGCCGGGTTGGCCGCCGTGGTGAAGGCGGTGCCGCCGGCGTCGCCCGAGGCGCGGGTGACGGCCCGTACGGCGGTGACGCCCCGGAACTCGTCGACGCTGACGTGGTACTCGGCGGCGCGCGGGTAGTCCGCGCGGATCGAGTCGGCGGTGGTCAGCGCGGAGGCGTCGAAGGCGGCGAGGAGGAGCACCCGGTGCCGCAGCGAGTCGGTCACGTCGCCCAGGAGCTGGAAGCGGTCGCCGTGGCTGTCCGTGACCTTGACCGGGCCCGAGCAGGTGCCGGTGAGCATCATCGAGACGACCAGGGCGTCCCCCTGGGCGACCGCGACGCGCACGGGCAGCGTGACCCCCGTGCTGGAGGCGGCCTGCTGGTCGCCGGCGGTCCGGGCGATCCAGGACCGGGGCGCGGTGCCCGCGCCCGGGTCCTCCGCGGCGGGCGTGGGCTGCGGATCGGGGGCGTACGGGCCCGTCGAGGGACAACCGCGCACGGCGGGTTGCGCGGCGGGCGCGCGGATGGCGAGCAGGCCCAGGGTGCCGAGGACGCCGAGCACCAGGCCGAGGAGCAGGCTGAGCGCGTGGGTCCACAGCCGGCGGGGGCGCAGGTCCGGGTTCGGTGCGGCCGGGCGTGGCGGTTCCAGTGGTCCGGAGGGGCCTGCTGTGCCTGGTGGGCCTCCTGGGTTCGGTGGACCGGGTAGACCCGGCCGACCTGGTGGTCCCCAGGGCCGAGCTGCCTCCCGAGACCCCAGCGCCGGCGCCGGGGGTGGGGCCGGCTCCGGCGCCGCGGTCGGTGGCTCGGCGAGCACGGACTCGCCGGGCGTCTCGCCGCCGACGGCCGCGGTCCAGCGGCGGTGCCACTCCTCCTCGTCGCCGCCGCACGCCTGGACGAAGGCCCTGGTGGTGGGCCACGAGGGGAGGCGTGAGCCGCAGGCCGCCTCGTAGAGCGTGGTGTGGGAGATCGACCCGGCCTTCTTGGCCATCGTGCGGAACGAGGGCTGGCCGGCCTCCAGTCGGAGGGTGCGGAGCTCGCCCGCGAAGCGCTCGGCGGCGCTGGGTGCCGGCGGTTCCTGTCCCGGTCGCGGCTCCTGACCGTGCTGCGCCATGGCACCCCCTGTTGTCAGATGTCAGATCCCTTGGTGGCGCTGCTTTCTTGTCGGGTCCGGATCATAGCGGCGGGTGGCAGCGGTGATCGGTGATCCGTCGACTTCGGTCGGGAACAAGGCCTGTAAGCGTCGTTCGGCGGGGTGTCAGCTGTTGTCAGTTCCTGTCAGGCGGTACCGAACACCGCCGGGGATCCGGTCAGCTGTGTCCGCCGCCGAGGTCAGCCCGGCGGCGCCAGGACGTTTCGACCGGACAGGAGACGCGGCATGGTCAAGGACATCCTCAAGAAGATCGGGCGCCGGGGCGGCACCGCGGTGGCGGCGGTGGCGCTGGCGGGGGCCGGCATCGGTCTGTCGGCAGGCGACGCGAACGCCGTCGGCTGGTACTACCTCAACAACCACCCGACCAACCACGGGGTGGGCGTGTACTCGCAGCCGTACTCGTGGTCGGCCAAGGTCGCCGGCGACCTCTACTCGTACTCGTGGTCCGGCGACGCGGTCAACATGGTGTGCTGGATCCGTGGCGAGGACATCAACAGCCAGGGCAACGTCTGGTACCGGGTGACGGCCGTGTACTCCGCCAGCTACGGCTACTGGTACGGGACGGGGTACGTCTACGGCGCCTACACGGACGGCAACTGGAACTACCACGTCCCGACCGTCCCCCCGTGCAGCTGAGCCGGCGCTGACCGGGTGTGCCCCGCCGGTTCGCCGGGCGGGGCACACCCGCGTCAGCCCGGTGTCCTTCCGGCGGCCGCCGCGCGCTTGATGGCCTCCCGGATGCGTGGGTAGCTGCCGCAGCGGCAGATGTTCTGGATCTCGTCGATGTCCGCGTCCGTGGGGTCGGGGGTGCGGCGCAGCAGGGCGACGGCGGTCATGATCTGGCCCGGCTGGCAGAAGCCGCACTGGGCGACGTCGCAGTCGATCCAGGCCTCCTGCACCGGGTGCAGGACGTCGCCGTCGGCCAGGCCCTCGATGGTGGTGACGGTCCGGCCCTCGCAGTCCCTGACGGAGCGGGTGCAGGGCTGGAACTCCTGGCCGTCGAGGTGGCTGGTGCAGGCCCGGCAGACGCCCACCCCGCAGCCGTACTTCGGGCCGGTGACGCCGAGCTTGTCGCGCAGGACCCAGAGCAGCGGCATGTCGTCCGGGGCGTCGACGGTGACGGGCTGCCCGTTGAGGACGAAGGTGTGGGTGGGCATGGGAAGCGAGGTCCTCGGTTCGGTCGGCGGTGCTTCGGTCGGGAGGGACGGTTCGGTCCGGGACGGTTCGGTCCGGGGCGCTTCGGTCGGGGGCGGGTTCAGAAGTTGACGGGGAAGGAGCGCGGGCTGGTGCCGGTCGCGCGTGCGTAGGCGTTGGCGACGGCCGCGGAGGCCGCCGGGACGCCCAACTCGCCGGCGCCGCCCGGGGCCCCGCTCGGCGGCATGAGGTGGATCTCGACCACCGGAGGGGTGTGCCGCTGCCGGGCGTAGTGGAAGTCGGCGTAACTCCCCTCCCGCACCGCGCCGTTGTCGATGTGGTTGCCGGCCTGGAGGATGACCGAGATGCCGTCGACCAGCGCACCGGTCAACTGGGCCTCCAGACCGCGGGGGTTGATGACCTGGCCGACATCGGCGGCGATCACCGCCCTGGTGACGCGCGGGTTGGCCCGGTCGGTGGCGTCCAGTTCGACCAGGTAGGCGACCCGGCCGCCGTTCTCGTCGTGGTAGCCGACGCCCTGGGCCCGGCCGGGGGGCATCGGACGGCCCCAGCCGCCGGCCTTGGCGACGGTGTCCAGGACGGCGCGCCCGGCGGCGTCGCGCAGTCGGGCGCGGCGGAAGGCGACCTCGTCCTGACCCATCCGGCGGGCGAGTTCGTCCATCATGATCTCGTCGGCGACCCGGACCGTGCCGGAGTAGACCGAGCGCCAGCTGCCGGTGTGCACGGCCAGCGGGACCTCGGCGAGCAACTGGGTGGGGATGCCCACGTCGTACGGGTTCTTCTCGGTGAGCAGGAAGAAGGCCTGGGCGAGGCTGAGGCCGGCCAGTGAGAGGTCGAACCCGGCGGCGGTGAGCGCCTCGCCGAGGCCGTGCGAGAGGTCGGTCCGGACGGTGGCGGCCCGGTGCTCCCAGGTGAGGACCTGGCCCAGGCCGTAGGTGGCGCGGATCCGGTGGTGGCTGGCGGGCCGCATCCGGCCGTGGCGCATGTCGTCGTTGCGGGTCCACATGAGTTTGACCGGGCGGCCGGCGGCCTTGGAGATCCGGGCGGCCTCCAGGGCCGCGTCGAAGAACAGCCGGCGCCCGAAGGAGCCGCCGCCGCGCACGACGTGGACGGTGACGGCGTCCTGCGGCAGGCCGAGGTCGGCGGCGATGGTCTGCTGGGCGATGATCGGGCTCTGCGCGGCGAACCACAGGTCGGCGCGGCCCGGCCGGACGTCGGCGACGGCGGTCAGCACCTCCATCGGGGCGTGGTTGACGAAGGCGAAGTCGAACTCGCCGTCCAGGTAAGGGGTGAGCAGCGGCGGGAGGAGGAACGGCGCGTGGGCGGCGCGCAGCCGGGCCTGGATGTCGGCGGTGGACAGGTCCGCCACCGGGCCCGGGTTCCAGGCGGTGCGCAGGGCGTCGCGGGCCTTGAGCGCCTGGTCGAAGGTCTCGGCGAGCACGGCGACACCGCTGGGGATCTGCACCACGGCGAGCACCCCGGGCATGGCGCGGGCGGCGGAGGCGTCCAGGGACTTGAGGGTGCCGTTGATGGTGGTCGGGCGGGCGACCACGGTGGGCACGGCGCCCGGGATCCGGAGGTCCCCGGCGTACTGGGCCCGTCCGGTGACGATGTCGCGGGCGTCGATCCGGCCGGTGGGCCGGCCGACCAGGCGCCGCTGGTCGGCCGGTTTGGGCGTGGCGGGCACGGCGGGCACGGCGATGGCGGCGGCCTCGGCGGCGAGTTCGCCGTAGCCGAGGCGGCGGCCGTCGGGGGCGAGGACGGCGGAGTCGGCGGTGCGCAGGGTGGCCGCGGGAACGTTCCAGCGGCCGGCGGCGGCGGTCACCAGCCGGGCGCGGGCGGCGGCGGCCGCGGCGCGCACCGGATCGTAGAGCGAACGCACCGAGTTGGATCCGCCGGTCAGCTGGTTGAAGAGCAGCTCGGGCCGGCCGTCGGAGAGCGGGACGTCGACGTCGGTGAGCCGGGCGTCGAGTTCCTCGGCGACCAGCATGGCGATCGCGGTGGTGAGGCCCTGGCCGACCTCCAGCCGGGGCAGGTGCAGCGCGGCACGACCGGCGGGGGTGATCTCCAGTACCAGCAGGTGCGCGGTCGGCAGCCCGGCGAGGATCATCGCGTCGCCCAGGTCGAGGACGTCCGGGATGCCCGGCAGGCCGAGCAACTGCGGTGCCGCTGCGGCGTCCTGGGCGGCTGCGGCAGCGGCGGCAGCGGTGCTCGCGGTGGACGGTGCGGCGGCGGGGGCGGCGGCGTCCAGGCCGAGCCGGGCGGCGACGGTGAGGGTCGGGGCGGCCAGCAGGTAGGTGAGGAACCGGCGCCGGCCGGTGGACCCGGACGCGGCGGCGCGGTCCGATCCGCCGGTGTGGTCGGCGGTGCCGGTGGGCGCGCTGGAGGTGCTGATGGGAGGGACCCTTCGAGCCGGAGACGGCGCCGGATCGGGCGGGCACCGACGGCCCCGGCCCCGGTGCCGGATCGCGAACGCCGATGAGCATAGGAGGGCGTTACTGACGGGTCAACACGGCAATCTTGGCCCCTGGCAGGGGTGGTGGAGCCGCCCGGCCCGCCGCTGACCGTGGGAGCCGGACGGGGCGGAGCGGGTACGGACGGCGCTTCGGCCGTGCGGGTGGGGCCCGTCCCGCCGCGGTGACCCGGCGCTGCCGGGCGACCTCTGCTCGTCGTACGAGGGTTCACGGATCGCCCGGCGGTGCGGTGGCGGCTCCGGAAGTGGCCCAGGATAACTCGAGATCACTGGACCTTTCGGACGGGCCACTCGCACCCTAGGCTGGGTTTCCGGACGCCGGGAGCCCACGGACAGCGGTTGTGAACACCGGGCTCGCGCGCCGCCGACGGCGCGGCCGGGCCCGTCCCGGCCCGTCGGGCCTGTCCCGGCCCGTCGGGCCTGTCCCGGCCCGTCATGCCGCCGGTCGTCCGGTCGGCGGTTTCCCGGTTGCCCGGGTGAACCGTCGGGCCAGCCGCCAGTCCATCCGCCCGTGAGGAGAGAAGTGCCGAACAGGAGAGCCGCGTCGAGCCGCGGTGCCACCGCCCGGTCCGCCCTGCTGCCACCCGCCGGACCGCAACGGACCCTCGCCGCCGCCCAGTTGGCGAGCGCCGTGGGCGACGGTGCCTACTACACCTGCTCCGCGCTCTACTTCACCCGCGTGGTCGGCATGTCGCCCACCGCCCTCGGCGCCGGCCTCGCCGTCGCCTGGGCGCTCGGCTCGCTCGCCGGGGTCCCGCTCGGCCACCTCGCCGACCGCAGGGGCCCGCGCCGTACGGCGGTGGCACTCGCACTCGGCACCGCGGCCGTCGTCGCCGCGTTCCTGGTGATCCGCTCCTACGGGCCGTTCCTGCTCGCCGTGTGCCTCTACGCCACCGCACAGTCCGGGCTCACCGCGGCCCGGCAGGCGCTGGTCGCCGGCCTCGTCCCGCGTGCCGAACGGACCGGGCTGCTCGCCCACCTGCAGTCCACCCTCAACGGCGGGCTGGCGGTCGGCGCCGCCATCGGCGGCATCGCGCTCACCCTCGGCACCAGGACCGCCTACCTCGGGGCCTTCGCCGTGACCGCGCTCGGCCTCCTGGCCGGCGCGGTGATCCTCCACCGGCTGCCCGAAGTCCCGCCCGCCGCGGCCGAACCCGGCACCGGAGCGCGCCTGGCCGTGCTGCGGGACCGGCGCTACGCCGCCGTCACCCTGGTCAACACCGTGCTGCTGCTGCGGATGCCGCTGCTCAGCCTGGTGCTGCCGCTGTGGATCGCCGAGCGCGCGCCGGGGATCGGCTGGCTCGGCTCGGCGCTGTTCGTGCTCAACACCGTGGCGGTGCTGGCCTTCCAGGTCCGGGCGGCGCGCGACGTCACCGGGCTGGACTCGGCGGTGAAGGCGGTCCGCTCGGCCGGGGTGCTGCTGCTCGCCTCCTGCGCGGTGTGCGGGCTGTCCGCGCTGGACGTCCCGGTGTGGGCGGTCGGCGCGCTGCTGGCGGTCGCGGCCGTGCTGCAGGTCGCGGGCGAGATGCGGCAGTCGGCCGGCTCCTGGCAGCTCGGCTTCGACCTGGCCCCGCCGGAGCGGATCGGCCAGTACCAGGGCTTCTTCGGCACCGGCGTGGCCGTCGCCCGCACCGCCGGGCCGCTGCTGCTGACCACCCTGCTGCTGGACGGCGGCCTCGCGGGCTGGCTGGTCCTCGGCGCGGTCTTCCTCGCCGCCGGGCTCGCGATGGGGCCGGTCGCCCGCTGGGCGGCGAGCGACCGCCCGCCCCTGCCCGCCGCCCCGGCGCTCGCGGCCCAGGGGTGACCGGGCGACCGGGCGCGCGGCACGGACGAAGCGGCAGGAGAGCCGGCTCCCGGAAAGCGCTGGCCCCCGCCCGCCACGCGCTGGCATGCTGACCGCGTGGACAGACCCCTGATCTGGCTCGACTTCGCCCCGGAGCTGCACCTGTTCGTCTCCGCGCCTCGGCGGGCCGGCCGCACCCAGCTGCACACCGACGGCACCTCCACCCTCGGCCACGTCGTCGAATCGCTGGGCGTCCCGCTCACCGAGGTCGGCGCCCTGCTGGTGGACGGACGGCCCGTCCCGGACTCGCACGTCCCGGCCGACGGCGAACACGTCACCGTCGAGGCCGTGCCCAGGCCGCAGCCCTCGGCCGCCCCGCCGCGCTTCCTGCTGGACGTCCACCTCGGCACCCTCGCCCGCCGACTGCGGCTGCTCGGCGTCGACGCCGCCTACGAGAACCCCGACATCGGCGACGCCGCCCTGGCCGCCCGCTCCGCGGCCGAGCAGCGCATCATGCTCTCCCGCGACCGCGGCCTGCTGCGCCGCCGCGAACTGTGGGCCGGTGCCTACGTCTACAGCCACCGCCCCGCCGAGCAACTGCGCGACGTGCTCTCGCGCTTCGCGCCGCCGCTCGTCCCCTGGAGCCGCTGCACCACCTGCAACGGCGCGCTGCGGACCGCGACCAAGACCTCGGTGCGCGAACAGCTCCGGGACGGCACCGAGCGCTCCTACGACGCCTTCGCCCAGTGCGAGGAGTGCGGGCAGGCCTACTGGCGGGGCGCCCACCACGCGCGGCTGGAGGCCATCGTCACCGACGCCGTGCGCGAGTTCGGAGGGGTGCCGGACCGGGCCTACTAGCCGCGGGCCGGTGCCGTGGGCCGGTGCGCGCGGGCCGGCGCCGTGGGCCGGTGGGTCCGGCGGCGCCGGGTCTGGCGGCCTGCCGGGCGGCCGTGGTCTCATCGGCGGTGGGGGATGAGCCCAGGAACGCCGTCACCGCTCCCGTGCTCCCGTCGTGGCCCGGCACGGGAAACGCGGGAGGACGCGGGAAGAGAGGCCGGGTCGTCGGATGAGCAACCAGCCGGTGCACCAACCCTTCGCCACCGCCGCGGTCGACGCCGCCCCCGTGGTGACCGCCCCGGACGGCGCCGAGGTCCGGCCGCTGCTGGTCCTGGACGGTCAGGGCAGCCTCGCCGCCTTCCACCTCGCCCCCGGGCAGGTCACCCGCGCGGTCTCGCACGCCACCGTCCAGGAGCTGTGGCAGGTCACCGCGGGCAGCGGCGAGCTGTGGCGGCGCCAGGACGGCCGCGAGCAGACCGTCCGCCTGGTGCCCGGGACGGCCGTGTCGATACCGCTGGGCACCGCCTTCCAGTTCCGGGCCGACGCCGACGGCCCGTTGCGGATCACGGCCGTCACCATGCCGCCCTGGCCCGGCACGGACACCGAGGCGCGGCCCGAGGACGGCCCCTGGGCGGCGACCGCCGGGTGAGGGCCGGAAGGCGGCCCTACGGCGCGTGCAGACCGAGGGTCCAGGCGTGGGTGGTGTAGTCGCCCATGCGGGTCGGATGGCGTTCGACGAGCGTCACGGCCAGGCCCTCGGCGGTCCGGCGCAGCGTCCCGGTGAAGCGGTGCCGCTCCTCCGCGGCCAGCGGGTGGAGCTCGGCCAGCACGGCGTCGTCCAGCCCCCGCCCGACGGCGCGGAGCACTCCCGCGTCCAGGACCAGCAGGGTGCCGTCCGGCAGCACCAGCGGCGCCGGGGCCTGCGGGTCGGCGAGCAGCGGGCCGCGCTCGATCCGCCCACCGGGCAGCAGTCGCACCACCCGGCTCTCGGTGGGGTGGCGGCGGTCCGTCTCGACCACCCGCAGCCCGCTGCCGACCACGTAGTGGCCGTAGCTGCGCCAGGAGTCGACGACGGTGCCGTCCCGGTCGTGGGCCCAGGTGGCGAAGGTGCCGTAGCCCTCCAGTCCGAGCACGAAGCGGCCCCCGCCCAGCGCCGCTCCGCGTTCGCCGCGCAACTCGGCGACCGGGGAGCCGTCGGCGAGGTCCAGCAGCAGGGCCGGGCCGAGGTGGCCCCAGGCGGTGTACTCGAAGGAGTCGGTGGTGACCAGCACCCGACCGGAGGAGACGTGCGCCGCGTTCGGCCGCCCCGGGCAGGGCTGCCGCCAGCGGACCCGGCCGGTGGTGTCCACGCAGCTGACCTCACCGTCCCGGCCGTGCACCTCCCACCCGTCCCGCCGCGCCAGCGGCCCCTCCGGGCGGCCCTGCGGACGCCCGCCGCGCTCGCGTCGGTGGTCGGTGACCGTGACCCGCCAGCTTCCCATGCGCCGGATGGTACCGGCCGGCCCCGAACAGCGGAGGACGTTCCGGCGGGTGCCCCCGGCGCCGGGACGGCGGACAATCTCCCCAGGATGCCGAGCAGGAGGCCACGGTGGAGTTCCCGGAGTTCGAGGTCATGATCGAGGTCCCCCAGGGGTCCCGGAACAAGTACGTGATGGATTTCGACGCGGGCCGCATCCGCCTCGACCGCACCCTCTTCACGGCCACCCGCTACCCCAACGACTACGGGTACGTCGAGGGCACCCTCGGCGGCGACGGCGAACCCCTCGACGCCCTGGTCCTCGGGGGCGAGCCGGCCGTCCCCGGCTGCGTGCTGACCTGCCGTGCGGTCGGCATGTGGGTGATGCGGGACGAGCGCGGCCCGGACCAGAAGGTGCTGTGCGTCCCGGCCCGCGACCCGCGCTACGCGGCCCTGCGGGACGTCGGCGACCTCCGGGAGTTCGACCTGCTGGAGATCACCCACTTCTTCCAGGTGTACAAGGACCTCGAGCGCGGCAAGTCGGTCGAGGGCTCGCACTGGGCGGGGCGGGAGGCGGCGTACGCGGAGATCGCGGAGTCCCGCGCCCGTGCGGCGGGGACCCGGTTCGCCCACCCGGCGTAAGGCGGGCGCGGGACCGGGCTGCCGGGACCGGACGGGTGCGAGGGCCGGGCGCCGAGGGAGCGAGCGCGGCGCAAGGGCCGGGCGGGAGCGGGCGCGCGCGATCCGTGCTCGCCGCCTGCCGGTTCCGGGCGGCCGCCCCCGTCGGAACGGTTCCTCTCCCGCCGTTCCCGCCCCAGTGGGCCGCCTCTCCGGCGCGCCCGGCTCCGGCCCGCGCGGGGCGCCCGGCGGTCAGAGCCGGGCGCTGCGCAGGATGGCGCCGACCTGGTCGGAGATCGCGGCCTCGTTCTGCTCGAACTCCGGCGAGGTGACCTGGGCTTCGTCGGCCGGGAGCCCGGTGAGGACCGGGGTGTGCAGGTGGCCGCCGGGCAGGTCGGGGGCGAGGTCGAGGCGGAGGCGGTTGGAGCGGTAGGCGACCTCGTTGGAGAGGTAGCCTCCGCCGCCGCCGGCGACGGCCCGGGAGCCGGGGGTGGGCCCGTCGTCGCGGGTGACGGGGGTGCTGGAGCCTTCGGGGATCTCCGTGACGGGCGTGTTGAGCTCGACCGGGTAGGGCTGTTGGACGGCCGTCATCGCGTCGGTGGGCAGGGTGGTGCGGATGAACTGGGGTCCGTCGGCCAGGCCCGGGGCGTCGACCGGGTGGGTGCTGGTGCCGCCGGAGAGGGCGCCCACGTTGTCGGTGGCCGGGTCGGCGGAGCGGGCGCGGCCGGCCCAGGCCTCCAGGGTGAACAGGCCGGGGTAGCCCTGGCTGATGCTGGTGATCAGGTCGGCCGCCTGGGGGCCGGGCACCAGGTGCGGGCCGAAGGCGCGTTCCACGATGCCGCCGTCGAAGTCGCCGTAGCGCACCGGTAGGACGACGGCGCGGACCTCGGCGGTGCTGCCGTCGGCGAGGGTGATCCGCCGGCCGTGCAGCTGCAGGACGGCCGCACCGGACGGGTTGGCGCGGCGCGGTTCGGTGTCCAGACCGTACGGGTCGAAGCCGCTGACGAAGATCCGCCGGATGCCCGGGTCGCCGGTGAACCCGTCGTCCAGGCCTCGCGAGGCGTCCTCGAAGCGGGTCCGCAGGTCGGCGTGGTCGACGTCGAACGCGGGTTGCCAGCGGGCGAGTTGGACGGTCATGGCGAGCCTGGCCCAGTACAGCGGGCGGTCGTCGCGGGCGGGCAGCGCACCGCCCGGCCGGCGGCCCTGGGCGCGGTCGACGCCGGCCTGCCAGAGCGCCCGGCCCCAGGCCGCCACCACCCGCTCGGCGCGGTGGGCGTTGCGGGCGGAGCAGAGCGCGGCGGGGAAGCCCGCCAGCAGGTCGTCGAAGCCGGAGTGCTCGGTGAAGGCGGCGGTCCGGCCGTCCTGGAGGCGGGTCTGCTCGGCGTCCAGGGCGGCCGTGGTGACGCTCCGGCAGCCGGCCCGCTCGGCCTGGGCGGTCGCCGGCACCAGCAGGCCGGCGAGCGTCCCGGCGAGGGCGGCGGCCAGGGCGGCGGCGCGGGCGACGGTCTGTCCGACGGTGCGAGGGGCGGGGTGCCCGGCCCGGCGGGCGGCACGTCCGGCGGCGCGGGTGGAGGCACGGCGAAGCTGTGTCATGTCCACCGACAATAGGTCGCGGGCTGACGCCCCGCCAGAGCGCCTGCCGCGCGACCGTAGGGTGGGCGGGTGACACCCACCGACCCGACCATGACGTCCCTGCTCACCGACCCGTACGGCACCTACGCCGAGTTGCGCGCCGAGGCGCCCGTCCGACGGATCGTCGGGCCGGACGGCCTGCCCTTCTGGCTGGTGACCCGTTACGCGGACGTCCGCCAGGCGCTCGCCGACCCGGCGCTCGCCCTCGACAAGGCGCACGCCGCTCCCGGGAACTACCGGGGCCTCTCGCTGCCGCCCGCACTGGACGCCAACCTCCTCAACATGGACCCGCCGGACCACACCCGGATCCGCCGCCTCGTCTCCCAGGCCTTCACCCCGCGCCGGATCGGCTCCCTGCGCGCGCCGATCGAGCGGGTGGCCGAGCGACTCCTGGACGCCGTCGAGCCGTTGGGCCGCGCCGACCTGCTGGCGAACTACGCCGCGCCGCTGCCGATCGCCGTCATCTGCGACCTGCTCGGTGTCCCGGAGGACGACCGGCGGGACTTCCGCGCCTGGACGGACACCCTGATCACCCCGGACCCGGCCCGCCCCGAGCAGGCCCGTGCCGCCGTCGCCTCGATGCTCGGATTCCTCGCCGGCCTGATCGAGCGCAAGCGCGCCGAACCCGCCGACGACCTCCTCTCGGACCTGATCGCCGTCCGGGACGAACAGGACCGCCTGAGCGAGGACGAGCTGACCTCGCTCGCCTTCCTGATCCTCTTCGCCGGCTACGAGAACACCGTCCACCTGATCGCCAACGCCGTCCTGGCCCTGCTCACCCACCCCGACCAGCTCGCCGCACTGCGCGCCGAACCGGAGCTGATCGCCGGCGCCGTCGAGGAGTTCGCCCGCTACGACGGACCCGCGCCGCTGGCCATCCGCCGCTTCCCGCGCGAGGACGTGACCATCGGCGAGGTCACCGTCCCGGCCGGGGAGACGGTGCTGCTCTCGCTCGCCTCCGCCAACCGCGACCCCGAGCAGTTCACCGACCCGGACCGGCTCGACCTGCGGCGCCGCGAGAACGGCCACCTCGCCCTCGGCCACGGAATCCACTACTGCCTGGGCGCCCCGCTGGCCCGGCTGGAGACCTCCGTGGCGCTGACCGCGCTGCTGCGCCGCTTCCCCGGACTCGCCCTGGACGCGCCGGTCGGCCAGCTGCGCCACCGGG
Organism: Kitasatospora sp. NPDC001539; assembly: GCF_040298565.1. Taxonomy (NCBI): domain Bacteria; kingdom Bacillati; phylum Actinomycetota; class Actinomycetes; order Kitasatosporales; family Streptomycetaceae; genus Kitasatospora; species Kitasatospora sp. NPDC001539. The sequence continues at coordinate 39,736 of NZ_JBEPAK010000029.1, forward strand.
CCGCCCTGCGGGCCCGCGGGCTGCTGGAACTCCCGGTCCGGTACTGAGCCGGACACCCGCGGGGCACCCGCGAGCCGCTGACGCGGTCCTGACGCGGTCCTGACGCGGTTCCGACGTGGAGGGTGGGAACCGGCGTGACATCTACAGCGTTGTCGTGGTCGGACAGCGTGATTCGGACGGTGGTGGAGGAAACCCCATGAGTGTGGCCCTGACGAAGGGCGGCAACGTCTCCCTGGGCAAGCAGGCCCCCGGGCTGCGAGTGGTCCGGGTGGGCCTCGGCTGGACCGTCGGCGACGGGTACGACCTCGACGCCAGCGCGCTGCTCTGCGGCGCCTCCGGGAAGGTCCTCACGGACCAGCACTTCGTCTTCTTCAACAACCTGCAGAGTCCGGACGGCTCCGTCCGGCACCAGGGCGGCAGCGGCGGTGGCGACGACCGGGAGCGGATCGAGGTCCGGCTCGCGGACGTCGCCGCCGGCGTGGAGAAGATCGTCTTCGCGGTGGCGATCTACGACGCGGCGCAGCGGCGGCAGGCCTTCGGACAGGTCCGCGGCGCGTACATCCGGCTCACCGACGCGGACGGCGGCGCCGAGGTGGCCCGCTACGACGTGCGGCCGGAGGCCGGCAGCGAGACCGCGATGGTGTTCGGCGAGCTCTACCGGCACGGTGCGGACTGGAAGTTCCGCGCCGTCGGGCAGGGGTACGCCGCGGGCCTCGCGGGCATCGCGACGGACTTCGGCGTCGACGTCCTCCAGCCCGCGCCCGCCGCCGCTCCGGCGCCCGCCCCGGCTGCCGCTCCCCTCCCCGCGGTGCCGCCGGCCCCCGCCGTGTCGCCCGCCGTTCCGAAGACCCAGCCAGCAACAGGGAGTTCACCCGTGACGTGTTTCTTCGACCCCTCGCACGGCTACGGCTCGACCGCCGTGCTGTGGCAGCCGCAGTGGGGCGTGCCGCGCCAGGTCGAGGCGTGCGGCCCCTGCGCCCAGAGGGTCCAGACCACCGTCCCGCCGTTCTACACCCCGCAGCAGGCCGGCTACCCGCAGCAGGGCGGCTACCCGCAGCCCGTTCAGCAGGGCCACCCCCAGGTGCCCGGCCAGCAGGAGCAGGGCCGGCGCTTCGGCACCGGCGCGCTGATCGGCGCGGGTGCGGCGGGGCTGGTCGGCGGGGTGCTGCTCAACGAGGCGCTGAGCGACGACGCGCCCGAGGTGGTCGTCAACAACTACTACGAGGACGACGACTTCTTCTAAACCGTCCGGAGGCGAGCGCGCCGGGGGGGGGGGCGCGGGGGACCCCCGCCCCGCCCCCCCCACGGCGCCCGGGACCCGCGGGCCGGGGCCGGG
>NZ_JBEPAK010000030.1:0-40899 GCF_040298565.1 Kitasatospora sp. NPDC001539
GTCGACGGCATCCGGGCCGCCTCCAGCAACCCTCCGGTCCCCCTGCCGGACGACATCCGCGTTGACCCGTCTCATCGACGTTTGATCGGTCTGACGCCGCAGGTCAGGTACCGTGCGGGCATGATCGAGGGTCCTTCTGCCGAGGTTCACGTCCCGGACGAGCTGCTGCTCGCCGGCTACTTCGTCACAGCGCCTGAGCGGCTTACGGGCTCGGGCATGCCCCGGTCGGAGCGGCTGCTCACCGCGTCCGAGTGCTTGAGTGACCGGCTCCCGCAGGGTGACTGCTGGTTCGGTACCGCGCAGGAGGCACTGGCGGCCTGCCTCCAGTTCCAGGTGTCCCCAGAGGCGCGCCTGTACGCCCTGCTCGTGCCCTCCGAGCATGTCGGCGGCTTCGTCGCCGACATCCGTGCGGCCGGGCTGGACGAGCCGGTACTGCTCGCCCACCTCGACGGTGGGGGCGTTGGCCAGGCCGCTCGGGAGGTGGCGGAGGACGGCCGCGAACGCGGCTGGGAGGTACTCGGATACGACCACGGATTGCTCCACAGCTGGCTCTGCAACGACCTGTACGACGATGCAGTGCTCAGTCTCGGCGTGGGTGTCAACGAACACGGCCTACTGCCGGACCGGGACACCGCTCAACGCGTCGCCGCCTGGGCCAACGCGCGTGACGACACCAAACCGGTCACCTGGTTCCCCGGCGCCCTGATCGAGTGGGACGCCCCGATCGAGAGCAACCCCGGCCCCGCCACCACCGAGAACACACCTTCCGCTTCGGAGCCCTGGTGGCGCCGAGGCCTCCAGCTATGGCCTCCTACCAAGCGGCCCTGAATGCCTGCCACGTGATCCCTACCGGCGGCGAGTTTCTGGGCAGTTGATCTCGACCGGTGATGGGAAGGCAGGTCCGCCGGACTGTCCCATCCCAGGCCGTGCAAGGATCCCGACTGTGAAAGCCGAAGACGCATTGAGCACCGGACCGGCGGGCGAGGCGGTGATGGCGGGAGACGGTGACTTGCTGTCGCTGCTGCGCCGGGCTGCTGTTCCCGAGCAGCACGGGCGCATGGTGATCACACCCCTCGTCTGCCGGTCGTGCGACTGGGACCGGTTCGAGCTGACAACGGACGAGTACTTCTGCGAGGGCTGCTGCCTGCCGCTCGGCATCGCGGACGGAAACGTCTACGCCGGCGGATCCAGCTGGGAACTCGCGGGCGGCGCTCCTTCACGGTCCTGGCTGACAAGGGCCTTCCGCAAGCCGGCCGACATCACCTGTCCAACCGGTCACGACGTGTTCCAGGCGGCGGCCGCCTTCGCCCTCGCCGAGGACGGCCAGGTCCGCCGCCTGTCGGTCGGCCTGCGCTGCCCGGTCGACGGCGCGCTGCGCCTCCACCTCGACAACATGCGCGTGGTGCCGAGCGGGATCTGACACCGACCTCGCCTCGGTACGCCTCGGCCGGAGGGGGCACATCGGGCGGTCAAGGCGGCTTGTCGATCAGTCAACGCCGCCCGTCAGAGGCCTGGCCGCCGGTGCCTCCACGTCCCGGGTCCAGAGCGAGTACTCGCTCTGGACCGCGGTGACCGGGTGGATGCGCGGTACGGTAAGCCCTCGACGGGGCCGACCGCCCCGGGCTCAGCGCACGGATCACCGGACGCCCTGAATGAGACGTTGACCATGCAGGTGGGTCTTTCTCGCCGGGCAAGATCACGTTTGTTCGGTGAAGGTTCCTTAACGAACACAAACGACGACCTGGCCGCTACCCTGACGCGGTGACGACAGACACCGCCTTGTTGTCGAGGGCCATGAGTGGCACCGTCGAACCAGCTCTGCTTCCACTGCCGGATCGCGTCGCGGAGCTTCTGTCCGATGCGAAGAGCCCGCCGCGGCTGGCGGCCCACCTGCGAGCCGTCCACGATGTTGCACACCAGTTGGTCGACTGGATCGAGCGGCACTGTCCTGGCTTGTACTTCGACCGCGAGGCGGTGCTCTTCGGGGCCGCGACACACGACATCGGGAAATCGGTGCATGTTCCCGAGCTTTCCGAGCCCGGCTCGGCGCACGAGGAGGCGGGGCAAACCCTTCTGCTCGGCCGCGGCGTCAGCCCGGAGCTCGCCCGCTTCGCCGCGACACATGCATCGTGGACGGGGTCGCGTGTCGGTCTGGAAGATCTTTTGGTGAGCCTCGCCGACAAGATCTGGAAGAACAAGCGCATTCCAGACCTGGAGGATCTCGTCGTGGCTCGGCTGGCCGAGGCGACCGGCCGGAAGGTCTGGGAAGAGTTCATCGCACTCGACGAAGTCCTCTCCCGCATCGGCGACGAGGCCGACGAGCGCCTGGAGTTCCAGGCATCCTTCCCGATCTGAGAGAGGCCGGCGGCACCCTGTGACGATGAGCCCGGACGCCCCCGATCCCATGCTGAGCGTCCCGCCGAAGCCCCGGTTTCCCGATCTCCGCGAACTCGGACCGGCGGAGACCGTGAAGGCACGCTGGCAACAGTTGCTGCTCGTCTGGCAGTGGCATCACGAGCGGCACGACGTCCTGCACCCCGGCACCGCCTACCCGGACATCGTGTCCCTGATCAAGGCGGCGGGAGCGGAACCGCAACTGCAGCAGCTCTATCCCTTCATCAGCCACTTCAGCCTGAACTTCAGCAGCTGCACGAGCTACCCGTGGTCGCTCCGGGCCCCCTCGGTCGACCCTCTCCGTGACGGACGCTTCCGCGTCCGCAACCCCCGAAGTTCCGTTGTCATCGGATACACCCACACCGCGGGCGCTGCGGTGGCCTCGTCGTCGACAACCTCCCGGCAGGGCTCGGCCCAGCCGTCGCCCACGGTCAGATCGGCCGCTGACCACCCATTTGACGTCTACGGACGGTCCGTCTCCTACGGCTGCGCGGGCGGGCCGTCCGTACAGGTCGACTGAGCCTTGAGCAGTCACTGAGCCGTCATGGCAGCTCTCGCAGTACGAGTGCCCTGGCGACCGGCTCGCCAGTGCGCCCTGCATGCAGCAGACGCTCGCGGATGTCCCGCAGCGTTCGGGGCCGGTATCCGGGTCCACCGCAGCAACTCTTGTGGAAGCCCACGCCGGCGTTCAGCAGGACCGTGAGGGCTCGCCATGCTGCGACGTCCCGGCGCCGGGGTGCTGCGAAGGCCGAGCCTGCGTGGATCATCGTCTCGGTGCAGCGCGGACAGGTCCGCTGCCTCGTCCTGTCGTAGGGCTGCTTGTAGGAGGCCCGGCAAGAGAGGCAGACGTACGAGGTTTTCGCATGGGCCATGCGCCCAGCCTAGAGATGGCCACGGGAGACGATCGACTGTATCTCCGGGCCGGACACTCGCGGCCCCGCCGGCGAGGAGGTCGTGCCGCTGCCGAGCCCGTGTCCGCCGTGGCGGATGGCGTGCTGGTGGTAGCCGGCCAGGAAGGCGGTCAGCAGGTGAAGGGGGTTCTGCCGACGAACATGCCGGGACGGTCGCCGACGCAGGCGAAGTACTCGCCTTCGCTCATCTCCGAGAGCTGTTTCACGTCCCCTCCCTGGCCGATCTTGGTCAGGAGCCGTCGTTGGTCTGATGGAAAACGGCCTCGGCGATTTCGCGTACGCGTTCCCGGGTGATGCCGGTCCTCTGTTCGACGGCGAGGGGGTGGTCGGTGGGCTCCAGCTCGATGAGGGGGCGCTGCCCGATCGGCCTGGTGCGGAGGTTGGTCTTCAAATTGAGGGTGCTGGGCGAGTAGATGGGGAGCTCGGTGGTCAGCCAGCCGAAGTACGGCTTCTCGGATTCGCGCCCTGGTGTGTCCCAGAGGTCTGCGGCGCGGGAGAAGTTCTCACGGCTCAGGGAGACCCAGACGCCCCAGGAGAAGACGTCGTTGGTGCCGATGACCGGTATCTCGATCAGGCCCTTGACGAAGTAGTGCTGTGCTTTGATGACGCACTGATCCGATGAGAGCAGGCAGTCGGGGGCGTCGTCGAAGCTCGGGTCCCACACGTACGGGGCGATGGTCGAGAAGTTCATCGGCAGCTGTGTGCGGTGCTCGCCGCAGCACGAGCAGGTGAATCCGAGATCACTGGTCATAAGCGCAAGCTTAATGATCAGGCTCCGACACCCTTCAGGGCGGTGTCTGCGCCCACGCGACGCCCTGTTCGTCCTACTGCTCTGACCGGCAACGGTCACCGGATGGACGAACGGAGGTCGGAGGCGGAACCGAAGCCTGGACTACCCCGCTGAGTGAGGGCGCCGTGCGGTGAGCACGGGCTGGTAGTACCCGCTGGAGTCCGGACTGTGCCAGGTGATGTCGGTGAAGCCGACGGAGCACCGGAAAAGTGGACTTGCCCCTACACTCGTGCTGTCGCCCCCCCGGCCGATTCGACGGCGGGCAGGCGTGATCGACCTCGTGCCGCCAGACCCGGCGCAAGGGAACCGGATGACGGAGCCATCCCTCGAGCGGTTCGATCAGGACCCCTGACGGCGGGTTGTCAGCCGCCGGCGTCCGTCAGCGCCTCCGATCCGACCCACTCCACTCCCCGCAACCTGACCGGCAGCCACCCCAAGCGACCCGACCCCAGCGCCCGGCGGGCACGGCCGATGGGCGAGCGGATCGGGGACCGGCTCGCGGCCGTGCCGGTCCTCCCGTGGAAGGCGCCGGCACCGTAAGGTCCTCTGCGAAGAGATCCGAGAGGGAAGGGTGGCACGTCGCATGCACCAGCGCAGTCTGCGGGACCTCCAGGTGTCGGCCATCGGCCTCGGCTGCATGGGGATGTCCGCCTTCTACGGCACGGCCGACCAGGAGGAGGGCATCGCGACCATCCGGCGTGCCCTGGAACTCGGCATCAACTTCCTCGACACGGCGCAGGTCTACGGCCCGCTCACCAACGAGTCCCTGGTCGGCGAGGCCGTCCGGGGGCACCGCGACGAGTACGTGATCGCCACGAAGTTCAACTACCGGATGGACGGCGCGGTGCCGGGTGACATGTCGACGGTGGGACGCCAGGACGGCTCCGCCGAGCACGTGCGCAGTTCCGTGCACGGTTCGCTCGCACGCCTCGGTACCGACCGCATCGACCTGTACTACCAGCACCGGGTCGACCCGACCGTGCCCATCGAGGAGACCGTCGGCGCGCTCGGCGAGCTGGTCGCCGAGGGCAAGGTGCTGCACATCGGGCTCAGCGAGGCGAGCGCGGAGACCATCCGCCGCGCCCACGCCGTCCACCCGGTCACCGCGGTCCAGAGCGAGTACTCGCTCTGGACCCGGGACGTGGAGGCCGAGGTGCTGCCCACCTGCCGGGAGCTCGGGATCGGGTTCGTGCCGTACTCGCCCCTAGGCCGCGGCTTTCTCGCGGGCCGCTTCAGCTCTCCGGACGAGCTGGACCGGGACGACTTCCGTCGCGGCAACCCGCGCTTCACCGAGGCCAACCTGGCGGCCAACCTCCGGCTCGCGGAGAAGGTGAAGGAGATCGCCGCGGAGAAGGGCGTCACCCCGGCCCAGCTGGCGATCGCCTGGGTCCTGGCCCGCGGCGAGGACCTCGTGCCGATCCCTGGCACCAAACGACGCACCTACCTGGAGCAGAACGCGGGCGCGGTCGACGTCGAGCTGACCGACGAGGACCTGGCCCGCATCGAGGCCGAGGTGCCGAAGGCGGCGGGCGAGCGCTACGACGAGGACGGGATGCGGGCGGTGAACCGCTGAGCTGGTGCTGCGGCCGCGCGAGTAGGTGAGGTGAGGAAGACGGTCACGGTGTTTCACGGCACGGGCCCCGGTGTGCGGCGGCCGACCGTGGCCGGGGGCGGCTGCGGTGAGGTTCCAGGACGACATGGGTGGCGCTGCGCGCGGCGCGTGCCGACGTGCTCGACGTCGCCGGGCCGGCGCTGGGGCTCCGTGATCGGGTGAGGTGCCTGTCCAGGATCTGCGGGCGAGGTCGGAGCCCGCGCCACCGGGACGGACCGCGGCGTCGCGCTGGGGCCGGGTGCAGGGCGCAACGGCGGGTGCCCCGCCCCCCGGAGAGGGGGGCGGGGCGCCGGCGGAGGAGATGGGCGCTGACCACCCGGCCGGTGTTCTCGGAGTTCCAGGAGCCCGACCAGCCAGCCACCGGTCGCGAAGTCCCCCGTCAGGGAGATCTGGTGGGACCTGCGACATAGCGAGGGCGCCGGGTCGTCAGGCGGGCTGGACGGTGACGGTGCACAGGCGCTTGGTGGCCCGGGTCAGGGCCACGTAGAGGTCCCGTTCCCCGCCGGGGCGGGCCGCGATGATCTCCTCGGGGTCCACGACGACGACCCCGTCGAACTCCAGGCCGCGCGCTTCGGACGCCGGCACGACGCGGGCGTGGTGAGCGACGCCCCGGGCCGTCAGTTCGCTCACCCTGGTGTCCGCGCAGACCACGCCCAGCAGCTCGCCCGGGTGTGCGGTGCTCTGGGCGTGGAGTTCGCGGAGGACGGCGGCGACCGCCCCGTCCGCGGACGGTGTGGTCACGGTGCGCGGGTGCTCACCGCTTCGCAGCGACCGGGTGGGCTTCTGGTCCGGGGCGATCCGGGCGAGCAGGTCCCGGACGCTCTCCAGGATCTCCTGTGTGGTGCGGTAGCTGACGGTCAGGTGGTGCAGCTGGAACCGCGGCCCGAGGTGGGGGCTCAGCGCCTCCTTCCAGTCGCGCGCCGTGGCGACCGGGCCCGCTTGGGCGAAGTCACCCACCAGCGTCATCGACCTCGCCGGGCAGCGGCGGGCGATCATCCGCCACTGCATGGCGGTCAGTTCCTGCGCCTCGTCGACCACGACGTGCCCGTACGTCCGCTCCGGGGGGCCGTCGACCAGGCTCGCCGCCTCGTCCAGCAACGCCACGTCGGCGTCCGTCCACGGGTCGTGCGGACCGCGCAGCAGGAGGGAGCGCTCCGGCGCGCTCAGGTGGGGCAGGAACTCGGCGAGCGCGTCGGCGTCCGTCAGGAGCGCCTGCACGAGGTCGCCGGGTGCCAGTCGCGGCCACAGCGCCTCGACCGCTCGGTCGACGTCGGCGTCGGCGAGGAGGTCGGCGCGGATGGCGTCCAGGTCCAGCTCGTGGACCGGACCGGCGTCGGGCGCGCCTTCGGTGCGGCGCTGGGCGGCTCCCGTGAACCGGTCGAGGTCCAGGCCCGTCATGCGGGCGGCATCGGCGTCGATCTGCTCCAGGAGGTCGCCCATGTCCCGTCGCATCGCGTCGGCGACGGCGTCGGCCAGGAGCTCCTTGAACGCCTGCCGGGCGGGGTTGTGGCCAACTGCGGCCGCCAGGGCGGCGTCGCGCGCCGTGGCGACGGCCTCGCCGGACAGGTGGACCAGTTCCTGTCCGACCCGCGCGGTGAAGTCACCGGCGTGGGCCTGGTGGGCGCGCAGCAGGCCGGCCAGGGCGTCGGCGAGGTCGGCGCCGCCCTTGAGGCGTGCCGTGGCGAAGGGGTCGGCCGCGTGGGTGGGCACTCCGGCCAGTTCCGGGCAGGTCGCCAGGACGACGTCGTTCTCGCCGAGCGAGGGAAGGACCTGGGAGATGTAGTCGAGGAACCGGGCGTTCGGGCCGACGACCAGGACGCCCTCCTGGGCGGCGCGCGGGAACGCGTACAGGACGTAGGCCGCCCGGTGCAGGGCGACCACCGTCTTGCCGGTGCCGGGGCCGCCCTGGACCACGGTCACGCCGCGGTGGGCGGAGCGGACGATCGCGTCCTGCTCCGCCTGCAGGGTCGCGACGGCCGCGTGCATCCGGCCGGTGCGCCGTGCCGACAGAGCCTCCGTCAACGGGCCGTCGCCGACGACGTCCTCCTCGGTCGGGGCGCTCCCGTCCAGCAGTTCGTCGGTCACCGAGGCGACCGTGCGCTCCTCGACGCGCAGGTGCCGGCGCCGCCGCAGGCCCATCGGGTGGACCGGTGTCGCCTCGTAGAAGGGCCGCGCCGCGTTGGCGCGCCAGTCCACGAGCAGGGGCAGGTCGTCCTCGTCCGTGTGCAGTCCGATCCGCCCGATGCGCAGGGCCGTGCCGTCCGTCCAGTCGATGCGCCCGAAGACCAGTCCCTTGTCGGCGCCCTCGAGCCGGCCGATCTCCTTGGCCAGGCGCTCGGCGGTGATGTCTCGCTCGTATGCCGCGTCGGGGCTGTCCGCCTGGGACTTCAGCACCCTCGCGCGGTTTGCCCGCGCCTCGGCGAGCCGCTCGGTGAGCACGGCATACAGGGAGGACACATATTCCTGCTCGGATTCGAGTGCACGCGCGGCGGAATCAACCGCACGCGTGGCGGAATCAACCGCACGTGCGGCGGAATCAACCGCATGCGCGGCGGAATCGTTTGTTCTCGACAAGAGGGGGCTCCTTCGATCGAAGCCACACCCTACGATCGATCATTCCCGAAGGTAAGTCTTGACTTACCTGGTGAGGTCATGTCCTCGCGCCCGCACCGACGATGAGCCGCCGCACGGCTTCGGGTATTCAGAATTCCGCCGTTCAGGCATGTTCCCCATTGCACTGTCGATGCTTTCCTGCCTCACCGGGAAAGGCCGGCCCTGGATTCCGGCGGCGAGAGTTCGAGTGGCGCCTGGAAGACGGACGGCGGAAAGGGCGCCGGCCATGGGCGGCGAACGGCCGCGGTGGACGAGCGCCGACACAGCGGACCGGTCGGGGGCCCGCGATCTCGCAGGCGCCCGACCGGTCGCGTGGGGGCCGTCGCGGGCCCCGCAGGGTCAGCCGCCGCTACGGCAGGGTCCAGCGCTGGTTGGCGCCGCCGTTGCAGTCCCAGATCTCCAGGGGGGTGCCGTCGGCGGTGGCCGAGGCGGGGTCGTCCAGGCAACGGCCGGACTGGGTGCCCTTGAGGCTGCCGTCCGGCTGGGGCGTCCACTGCTGGTTGGCGCCGCCGTTGCAGTCCCACAGTTCCACCGGGCTGCCGTTGGCGGTGGCGGCGCCGGTCACGTCGAGGCACTTCCCGTTGTGGGTGAGGGTGCCGTTGGTCCAGGTCCACGTCTGCCCGGCGCTGCCGTCGCAGGTCCGGAGCTGGACGGCGGCACCGCTGGTGTCGCCGGCGGGGCCGGCGCACTTGCCCGGCAGGCCGGAGGCGACCGGGCCGGTGTGGGTGGTGGGCGTGCCGGGGGTGACGGCGAAGTTGTCGAACTGGTCGGTCTGGTAGCCGGTCACGCCGAGGCCGGCCCGGCCGTTGGTGAAGCTGCCGTCGGTCGCGCCGCCCACGGTGGTGCCGTCGACGACCGCGCTGAGGGTGGTGCCCTGGAGCGAGAGCGCGACGGTGTGCCAGTGACCGGTGCCGAGGGCGGTGGTGGTGCCGCTCGCCAGGGTGGTGAAGTTCCAGCGGGTGTCGCTCTTGTCGATGGACCAGGCGCCGGTGTCGCTGACCCGCAGGTGGTAGGCGTTCAGGCCGTTGTTGTTGCGGCCCTGCTGGTTGACCCGGCCGAGGAGTTCGACGGTGCCCGCCTGCTCGAACATGGTGTCGGCGGTCACGGTGTAGTTGGACCAGCTGCTGTCGCCCGCCATCGTGTACGGGGCGTTGTAGCGCTCGTCCGTCCAGCGGATCGGTGAGGTCGGAGCCATCTGTCGCAGGCAGGTGCCGGCTCGGCCGCCACCGCAGGCGACGGTCCGGAAGGCTCCGTTCATGTCCGTGAAGTACCTCGGCGAGGTGGTGGTGGCCGGGGTGTCGAAGCCGTCCGCGTAGGGCAGCTTCATCGGCGCGGCGGGCGGCGGGGTGGCCGTGCCCTTGCCCTGGCCGGTGGTGGTGGTCACGGTGTAGACCCGGCCGGGCTGGAGGGTGAGGGTGTAGCCGCCGTGGACCGGGGTGACGTCCTGCTCGTGGACGAACCAGCTGGCCGGGTCGTCGGACGTGAGGTCGGTGGACCAGACGTGGACCGTTCCGGTGGACAGACCGCCGGTGACGGTGAAGCTCGCGGTCTGGGCGGCGCCGGCGTCCACGGTCTCGATGACGGTGCTGTAGTCGTTCTTGTTCGGGCTCCTCAGCGTGGCGTAGCTGCCGTTGGCGCGCGCGCCGCCGAGGTAGCCGCCGGCGGCGTCGATGTAGCGCCAGCCGGGCTTGGCGAACTGCGTCGTCTGCGCGGTGACCCAGGTGGTCCTGCCGATGCCGTAGTGGCCGGACCACGGCTGGTTGGCGATCGACATGCCGTCGGTGGAGAAGAACAGGTCGGGGTAGAGCGCGGCGATGACCGGCCAGTTGATGAACGAGGTCATCTTCCCGTCGAGGTAGCCGCGGTTGATGCCGCGTGCCACCGCCGGGGCGCCGGCGTCGGCGTCCAGGGAGCCGTTCTCGCTCGCCCACAGCGGCTTGCCGAGCGCCCGGGCGGTCGGCGTGCTCGGACAGGTGGTGAAGGAACTCATGTAGCCGCAGGGGTAGTGCACCCCGACGACGTCGACGGCCTTGGCGAACGCCGGGTCGGCGGCCATCGCGTCGGCGACGGCCCAGCTGTCGTCGGCGGCGACGACCTTGGTGGCGCCGTAGCCCCGCGCGACGAGCGTGCTCTTCAGGTTCTCGTACCAGGCCTTGTCGAAGCCGCGCTCGTTCCACCCGCCGAGGTAGGAGACGTTCAGGTGGTGCTGGGCGGCGCAGCCCATCCAGGACATCAGGTAGTCGACGGTGTCCTGGGACCAGAAGTCGCCGTTCCCGATCCAGCCGGGGGCTCCCCAGGCCAGACCGGAGAACACGATGTCCGGGTTGCGGGCCTTGGCCTGCTCGGCGAGCCACCACTGGTAGCCCTGGTTGCAGTCGACGGTGCCGCGGGTGTGCTCGATGCTCGGTTCGGCGCCGTCGGTGGAGTTGGTGTCACCGCCGATCTCCAGCTTCAGGATCTGCAGCGAAGCGCCGTAGCCGGGCTTGAAGAGGTAGTCCAGCAGCTGGCTGCGCTGGGGTTCCGGGTAGTCGACCAGCAGGCGGGAGTTGCCGCCGCCGCCGGAGATCGCGCCGACTCCGTCGAAGGTGAGGCCCGGCTTGGTGCCGTCGATCGTGACGGCGGTGGTGGTGGCGTGCGGCTCGGCGGCCTGTGCGGCCGCCGGTGCGGTGAGGCCGCCCAGCGCGCCGGCGAGCGCGAGCGCCGCGCTCAGGGCGGTGCGCCAGGTGGGGAAGGGGTGTTGACGGCCCATGGGCGTCTCCGAGGTGGGGAGGAGGTGCGGAGGGGTGGGTGTGGTGCGTGGTGGCGCTCCGTGCCGGACACCCTGGCGGGCGGCCGGCACGGCGTGGGGTGGGCGGGGCCCCCACCTGGGGGTGGGCAGGGGCCCCACCCGGGGTGGGCGGAGGCCCCACCCGGGGTGGGCGGAGGCCCCGCCTGGGCGGGCAGGGGCCCCACCTGGGGTGGGCAGGGGCTCCACCGGACCGCTACGAGACCGTCCCATGGGCGAGCGCCGCCAGGGCCGCGAGGCTCCGGCGGAAGGGGTGGGGGGATCTGCTCATCGACTGCTTCTGCTCCTTGAGCTGGGCCGGCAGTGGGGTGAGGGGCCGTCAGGACTCGGGCGTGAGCGCACGCCGGCACGGGGGTGCTGGCGAGTACATGCCGACATGCTGCCGAGGACAGTAGCCCTGACTTCCAACAACAATCAACAACTCTGAAGGAAATAGAACGCAGATTTCCGCGTCCGGCGTTTGGTTGCGGTGCTTTGTGGGCGAGTCCGTTGTCGGCCGGTCGGGAACGGCGGGCGGTACCCGCGGGGTCAGGAGGCGGCGGCAGTTCCCCGGGGCACCGTCAGGATCCCGAGCAGGCGCGCCACCTCGCGGGCCACCGCCTCCCGGCCCGCGCCCAGGTAGACCCGGGTGTCGACCAGGGCGGCGTCGGCCGCGAGGCGGGCGCGGACCGCTGCGGTGAACGCCCTGTTGAGGTGCGTCGCGATGTTGATCTTCGTCATGCCGTGCGCGACCGCCTCCGCCAGGACGTTGTCCGGTGCGCCCGACGAGCCGTGCAGCACCAGCGGCACCGGTACGGCGGCCCGCAGGGCGGCGATCAGCTCCAGGTCGAGGCTCGCCGTACGCGTGAGCATCGCGTGCGAGGTGCCGACCGCGACGGCCAACGCGTCGACGCCGGTGCGCGCGGTGAACTCGGCCCCCTCCCCCGGGTCGGTCCTGGCCCCCGGTGCGTGCACCCCGTCCTTGCCCCCGATCTCGCCGAGCTCGGCCTCCACCCAGACACCGGAGGCGTGGCACTGCCGCACCACCTCCGCCGTGGCCCGGACGTTCTCCTCGTACGGCAGCACCGAGGCGTCGAACATCACCGACCCGAAGCCCAGCCGGACGGCCTCCGCCACCGCGGTCCGCTCGGTTGCGTGGTCGAGGTGGACGGCCACCGCAACGGCGGCCGCCCGGGCCACCGCGAGCGCCGCGCCGCCGACGGCCGCCAGGCCGCCGTGGTAGCGCACCGCGTTCTCGCTGATCTGGAGGATCACCGGTGCACCGGCGGATTCGGCCCCGGCCACGACGGCTTCGGCGTGTTCCAGTTGGATGAGGTTGAACGCGCCGACGCCGCGCCCCGCCTGAGCGGCGGACAGGACGATCTCCCCGGTTGCTACGAGGGGCATGGGTCTCCTTGAGGATGTGCCGGGTCGAGTTCCTCGCCCCGGACGGGACGGATCTGCGTCGGCGTCGCCGCCGCCTCGGGCGTGCCGACGCCGTCCAGGAGGTCCTGGGCGAGCAGGGCCGCCCCGAGGCAGCCCGCCCGGGCGCCCAGCACGGCGGCGACCAGCGTCGGGGCCGGGCGGAAGGCGAGGCGTTCGACGAGCGCGCCGCGCAGCGGGGTCAGGAAGGGGTCGCCGGCCTGGGCCAGCCCGCCGCCCAGGACGACGCGATCCAGGTCGAGCAGCACCGTCAGGGCGGCCAGGCCGTCGGCCAGCGCCTCGATCGCCTCGGTCCAGATCCGGCGGGCCAGCGGGTCGCCCGACTCCGCTCCGGCCGCGACCTCCCTGGCGCTCGCCCCGGTCCGGCCCGACGCCTCGGCGTAGCGGCGGGCGATCGCCGAGGCGGAGGCCACCGTCTCCAGGCAGCCGCGGTTGCCGCAGGCGCACCGGTCGCCGCCGGGCCGGACCACCAGGTGGCCCAGTTCACCCGCGAAACCGCGGCTGCCCGCGAACGGCCGCCCGCCGATGGTCAGCGCGGCGGCGATCCCCGTCCCGACCGGGACGAAGGCGAAGTCGGGCCAGCCGCGTCCGGCGCCGAGCCGGCCCTCGGCGAGGCCGCCGGCCCGCACGTCGTGCCCGAAGGCGATCGGAAGTCCCAGGTGCTCGGCGGCCAGGCGGCGCACCGGTGTGTCCCGCCAGCCCAGGTTGGCGGCGAGCACGGCGGTGCCGCGGGCCTCGTCCACCAGGCCCGGCACCACGATCCCGGCGGCCTGCGGCGTCGACCCTCGGCGTACGGCGTACGTCACCAGTTCGTCCGCGCAGCGCAGCACTGCTGCGAGCACCGCGTCCGGCCCGCGCTCGGCGCGGGTGGACCACTGTGCGCCCTCGACGAGCTCGCCGCCGTCCACCACGGCGCCCTTGATGTGCGTGCCGCCCACGTCCAGCGCGATGACGCTCATGCGGCCGCCCCGAGGCACCTGCGGGTCGCCACCGCTCCAGGACGACGGAGCGGGTGAGGTGGCGCGGCCGGTCCGGGTCGAGGCCGCGGCCGGTGGCCCGCCCGACGGCCAGGCGCTGGGTGCAGAGCGGCCTCGGTGGTGGTCCCGGGGGCGGGCAGGTGCTTCGGCGTCAGGTCGAGGGCGCGCCGCCGGCACTCGGGCCGGCCGGCGATCTCCTCGTCCACGTGGGCCATCGGGGTTCCTCCTGGGGGTCGTGCGCGGTCGTCGTCCCGCAGTCGTCGTGCGCAGTCGTCGTGCGCGGTCGTCGTGCCCGCGGAAGAGGGGGCGGTAGGCAAGAGGGGCGGTACGGCAGGGGGCTCGGCACGGAAGGGGGCTGCACGGAAGAAGCGGGGGACGGTGGGACGGCCGGGCCCCGGGACGGCCCCGGGGCCCGGTGTCACTCCCCCCCGGACGGGCCCGGGTCAGCCGATCGACCACCGCTGGAGCGGTGCGCCGGTGTCGGGCTGCTGGGTCACCGCGGCGCCGTCGGTGGCGGAGTCGGCGGTGAGCAGCAGTCCGCTGGCGACCGAGGCGACGGTGTAGCTGCCGTCGGCCAGCAGCCGGACCGTCCAGTGCTGGTTGGCGCCGCCGCTGCACGGCCACTGGATGACGGCGGCTCCGGCATCGGTGGAGCCGCCGCTGACGTCGGCGCACATCGCCGAGAGGCCGTTCACCAGTTCGTACGAGCCGTCGGGCTGCGGGCGGAACTGCCAGCTCTGGTTGCCGGCGCCGGTCGGGCTCCAGGTGATGAGCCGGTTGCCGGCGGTGGTACTGCGGTCGGCGTCGTCGAGGGCCCGGCCGCCAGTGGTGAGGGTGTGGGTGCCGCTGAAGGCCGGGCTGACGGTCCAGGTGAAGGACACCGAGGCGCGCGCGGTGCCGGAGGAGGCGGTGACGGTCACGGTGGAGACCCCGGGCGCGGTCGGCGTCCCGGAGATCCGCCCGGTGGAGCCGATGGTGAGCCCTGCGGGCAGGCCGGTCGCGGAGAAGGTGAGCCGCTTGCCGGCGTTGTCGGTCGCGGTCAGTTGGACGGAGGCGGCCCTGCCGACGGTGCCCGACTGGTCGCCGGAGCCGGTGAGCACGACCGTTTCGGGGGCCTTTCCGGTCGGAGTGAGGGTCAGGGTCTGCGCGGCGGCGGTGCGGCCGCCGCCGACGGCGGAGCCGCTGGTGTCCGTCCAGAAGCGGGCCGGGGTGGTCTCGGCCGAGGTGCCGGGGGCGGTGAGGCCGAGCACCAGGCCGCTGTAGCGGTTGACCAGGCGGTAGCCGGTGCCGGCGGGCACGACGAACCACTGCTGCCCGACGCCGACGGTGGTGCCGACGGTCAGGGCGGCGCCCCAGGCGCGCCCCGCGGTGGTCGAGGCGTCCACGCCGAGGGCGCCGCCGGTCGCGGCGTTCAAGATCCGGTAGGAGCCGTCGCCGTTGCTCGCGAAGGACCAGGACTCCAGCGCGGCTCCGGTGGCCCGGTCCGCCGAGGTGGTCGCCGGGCTGCCGGGGCGCTGGGTCAGCAGCCGGCCGTCGCCGCTGCCGATCCGGTACGTCCTGGTGAGGTCGAACGGCGCGGCGGCCGGCTGGGAGGCGCCGACGGTGAGCTCGGTGTACTCGCCGGACGAGCCGTGGGAGCACCCGTACGCGCAGTAGAGGCGGAAGTCGCGGCCGACGATGGTGGAGCCGGTCCGGCTGGCGCCGTCCAGGAACCACCGGTACCAGGAGGCGGTGCGGTAGCCGCCGGTGTCGCCGAGCAGGGTCCACTTCTGGGTGGCGAGGTCCTTGGTGGCGTAGATCTGCTGCGGGGCGTTGCCGCTCTGGTCGACGGCTTGCGGGGTGCCGAGGTAGAGGCCCAGGTGGGCGTCGTAGGCGACGTTCATGGCGAACAGCGGCGAGGTCGGGGTGAGGGTGCCGGCCGCGACCTGCTGCTTGACGGTGCCGGGCTTCGCCGGGTCGTACTCCTCGGCGGGCGGCACGTAGCCGCTGGGGTGGGCGGCGTCGACGGGCACCATGTCGCTCTCCCGGCCGCCCTTGCCCGGCTGCGACCAGGCGCCGTCGTACCACTTCTGCCAGCTGCCGGGCGCCATCTTGGCGGAGATCGGGGACCGCGCGGCGTGCGCCATGAAGTCGCCCCAGGACCCGCCCTTGTCGACGATCCGGGAGCCGTAGAAGACGTAGAAGTAGCCGGAGGCGGTGTCCACGAAGAGCCGCTGGTCGCCGTCGCCGTAGTCGAAGGTCTGGGCGGGGAAGGCCGCGGTGTCGCCCCGGGTGGTGCTGTAGGGCGAGGTGATCACGTGGTCCTTGATGTCCCAGGTCCGGCCCTGGTCGGTGGAGACCGCGTAGTCGATGGCGTCGTAGTGGAGGCCGTCGCCGAACGGCTGGGGGGTGAACTCGTTGTGCACCAGGCCGTACCAGTCGCCGGTGTCCGGATCGACCCAGACGCCGGTCAGGTCGCAGTAGTTCTTCTGGGAGTAGCCGGAGCCCTGGGGGGCGTTGCTGGCCTCCCGGCCGGTGGGGCTGTTGTCGCACCGCCAGGTGGTGTCGTTGTTGCGGTCGGCGGGGTCCGCGGGGTCGGCCGCGTCGCTGATCGCGGCCGACCGGGTGGCGGTGTCGAAGTCCTTGCCGGTGTAGAAGGTCCACTGCCTCGGGTCGTTCGCGCCGTACAGCGCATGCGACTCCTGGAAGTAGAAGGTGCCGTCCTTGTCGGTGTAGCCGGCGGCCGGGGTGTCGTCGGGGTACGGGAAGGCGCTGGTCCTGCCGACCGCAACCGTGTACGTGGTGGCGCCGGCCGCCGCCCCGGGGGCGGGGGCGGCCAGCGCGAAGGTGGCGAGGGCGGCCAGCGCGGCGGTGGTCACCGCGCGGGTGAGTCGGGAACGGGCGGGTCGTGTTCGAGCGACTGGCACTGGTACTCCTCTTCCGTGCGGGGGCGCGCCGTCGCGCCCCTCGTGGTGGGGGTGGCGGAACGGGAGAGTGGTCTGGCCGGGGTGGGGGGCGGCGCGGCTCAGCCGTCCGCCATGCGGAAGTCGTAGTGCGCCGGCACCGGCGTTCCGGGGTGGACGGCGAGCCAGAGGGCGTCCAGGGAGAGCT
Organism: Kitasatospora sp. NPDC001539; assembly: GCF_040298565.1. NCBI lineage: Bacteria > Bacillati > Actinomycetota > Actinomycetes > Kitasatosporales > Streptomycetaceae > Kitasatospora > Kitasatospora sp. NPDC001539. Next base: position 16,595 of record NZ_JBEPAK010000030.1, read on the forward strand.
CGCCCTCGCGCATGGTGTCGACCTGGATGCCCTCCCTCAGGAGGCGCCGGACCCGGTCGTCGTCGCCGGAGGCGTGCGCCGCCTCCGCTTCGGCCAGTCTGATCCGGCCGTGCGCCCGGTCGGCCGGGGTCAGTTCCCCGATCAGCGCGAGGGCCTGGGCGGGGCGCTCGGCGCGCTTCAGCGCCTCCAGCGTCTCGATCGTCAGCTCCCGCAGGCCCGGGCGGAGTCGGTGGGCCTCGACCATGAGGTCGGCGGCCTCCTGCCGGTCCGGCGCGAGGAAGGCGAGCGAGCGCAGCGCCCAGGGCGAGGCCTGGGCGGCGACGGAGCGTGCGAAGGCGTCATGCGCGGACTCCGGTTCCCCGGCGGCGAGCCGGAGCAGTCCGAGCTGGTAGAGGGCGTGCCAGTCCGCGGCGCTCTCCTCCAGCAGCAGCCGCCAGTGCGCCCCCGTGACGGGCTCGGCCGGCGGGTCGCAGACCGGGAGGCTGCCGGTCCGCAGGAGTTGCCGCCAGGGCTCCTGGGCCGCGGCCGAGCTGCCGAACGGCAGTCCGGGCAGGGCGGGCAGGGCGCCGGCCTCGATCTCCAGCGCGGCCCAGCCGTCGCCCTCGGCCAGCACCTCCTCCGGTTCGCCGAACCGGTCGGCCAGCGCGTGGGCCGTCTCCAGGTCCGGCGGCGGGGCGAGCAGGTCCAGCGCCTCGCCGGCGGCCTTCCGGGCGGTGTCCCAACTCCCGTGCACCGTGTCGGGATCGACCGCCAGCAGGCCGTACGCCTCGGTCCAGGACCAGGTGGCGCCACCGGGCAGCGGCATGTGCTCCAGCTGGGTGCGGGCCAGGCCCGCCTGGATCTCCAGGTAGGCGGAGTCCGGGCCGGAGAGCCACTCCTGCCAGTGCCGGCCACCGGTGCCGGTGCCCCAGCAGAACATCTTGCGTCCGCGCAGCCGGGCGGTGGAGGTCTGGACGAGTCCGGTGCCGGTCGCGTCCAGCGCGGCGATCCAGGGGCGTTCGCCGGCGGGGACGTCGAGGAAGTAGTCGGCCGCCCGGCGCGCCCGGCCCGGGTAACTGCGGTCGGCGCCGTCGGTGTCCGGGAAGGGGACGCGACGCAGGTCGCTGACGTAGTCGCAGTGGAAGGCGTGGTCCGCCGGGCCGAGGACGCGGACGTCCCGGCTCTCCGGCACGGCGATGTTGGACCACCAGTAGACCGGTGTCGCGGTCGGCGCGGGGTTGTGCACCGCGACGTGGACGTACAGCACCGGGGAGCCGGCGGGCAGCCAGGTGTCCATGCGCAGCACCAGGCGCCGCAGCCGTTCGAAGGCGTACATCCGCAGCACCGGGGTGCCGTCGGGTGCGCTCACCCGGGCGGCGTGCAGCGGCTCGCAGGTCAGCGGCCAGTGCCCGGTGGTGCCGAGGTTCCACTCCACCCCGCCGGCCAGCCAGGCGTCGCGCAGGGCGAGGTTGGCGGGCTGGAGGATCGGGTTGCGGTGCAGCAGTTCGCGTCCGTCGGGGCGGTGCACCAGGGACCACAGCCGCCCGCCGAGGGAGGGCAGGAAGGTCGCGGTGAGGGTCTCGTTCTCCAGCACGACGCAGGGGAGCCGGCGTTCGCTGCGGACCCGGTCGTAGCCGCCCTGCCGGGTGTACGGGAGCAGCGTGCCGGGCACCCCGTACGCCAGGTTGCGGCGCATCTCCTCGTCGACCCCGGCGCCCGCGCCGACCCGGTCGGGAAGGCCGTGCAGGATCGGCAGGGTGCCGCCGAGCGGGTCGGGGGTGCCGTCGATGCGGAGCAGGTCGGTGCGCAGGGTCGAGGTCATTTGCCGATTCCAACCGTCATGCCCTGGATGATCCGCGTGCCCGCCCAGGAGAAGAGCGCGATCATCGGGGCGAGGATGATGCAGACTCCGGCGAACATCGTGCCGTAGTCCAGGCCGTTGAACTGCTGTGCCGCGACGAACGACGCGAGTGCCACCGGCAGGGTGAGCCGGTCCTGGCTGTTCGTCAGGACGAGGGCGAACAGGGTCTCGTTCCAGGCGGCGATGAACTGGAGGAGGAAGGCGGTGATCAGCCCGCCGCGGGCGACCGGCAGGACCACCTGGACGAAGGTGCGCACCGGCCCGGCGCCGTCCAGGACGGCCGCCTCCTCCAGGACGCCGGGGATGCCGCTGAAGAACCCGGTCAGCAGGAAGACCGTGAAGGGCATGGCCAGGCCGACGTAGACGAGGGTCAGGCCGAGGTCGCTGTCGGTCAGTCCGATCCTGGACAGGCCGACGAACAGCGGCACCACCAGGACCTGTCCGGGCACGCCGAGACCCATGGCGAAGGTCATCGTCAGCGCCGAGGAGGTCCGCGAACGGCGCCGGGCGAGCGCGTAGGCGCAGGGCGCGGCGAGGGCGACGGCGACGAGCGAGGAGCAGCCGCCGGTGATCACGCTGTTGAGGGCCGCCCGTGCGAAGCCGCCCTGGTCGAGCGCGGTGGTGTAGTTGCCGGACTGCGGGCTGGTCGGCAGGCCGAAGCCGTTCCGGAGGATGTCGGGGCCGCTGCGCAGCGAGGTGAGGAGGATCCACAGGACCAGCAGCAGGTCGGCGGCGACGACGAGCCAGACGGCCGTCGTGCCGATCCTGTTCGCGAGTCCCGCGGCCGTGGTTCGGCGTCGCACGGGTGGTGGCCTTTCGGGTGGCGGTGGGGGGCCGGGGCGCGGCGGGTCAGTACTCGACCGGGTCGCGGCGCAGCAGGCGGCGCAGGACGACGGTCACCAGCGTGACCATGGCCAGGCTGACCACGGCGGCGGCGGTGGCGGTGCCCAGCCGGGGGACGGTGCCCTGCGGGAACGCCTCGGCGTACACGTACACGGCGGTGTTCCAACTGCTCACCGGCGGGAAGGCGTTGGTGCTGCCGCCGTAGAGCAGGATGAGTTCGAAGATCTTCACCGAGCTGACGGTCCACAGCACCGCGCAGACCGCGATGACGTCCCAGGCGCACGGCAGGGTGATGTGGCGGAAGCGCTGGAACGGGCCGGCGCCGTCCAGTTCGGCCGCCTCGTAGAGGTAGTCGGGGATCTGGTCGACCGCCGCCATGATGATCGAGGTGTAGTAGCCCGTGGCCGTCCAGACCAGGGTGCCGAGGACCATCGGCAGCAGGTTGTCCGTCGACAGCCACTTGGGCGGGGTGGTCACCCCGAACAGCTTCAGCGCCTGGTTCACCGGACCGGTGGGCGAGAACAGGAACCCGGCGGCGATGCCGAAGACCATGCCGTTGACCAGCGAGGGGAAGAACAGCACCGAGCGGGCGAAGAGCCGGGCCCGCATCTCCCGCAGCACCAGGGTCAGCGCGAAGCTGAGCACGAAGGTGACGGCTCCGCCGACGACCATCAGTTCCAGCGTGTTGACCAGCGAGGTGCGGAAGTTCGGGTCCTGGAAGAGCAGCGTGTAGTTCCGCAGGCCGCGCCACTCCATCGCGCCCATGCCGTCCCACCGGTACAGGCTGGTCCACAGCGCGAACCCGACCGGGGCGAGGAAGAGCACCGCGTACGCGATCAGCGCGGGTGCGGTGAACGGCCAGAACGTCCTGCGGCGCTGCCGCTCCAGCGGGCCGGCTCCGGCGCGCGCGGCACGGGTGGGCCGGCCCTGGGCGGTGTCCGTCCGGGGCGGGCTCTCGATCGTCGTCGCCACCGTCAGCCCTGGGCCCGCCAGTAGGCGACCTGGTCGGCCTTGCACTTGGCGACGAACTGCGCGGCCGTCGTCTTGCCGTGCCACAGGTCGAGGTAGTTCTCGTTGAGGACCTTGGGCAGCCAGGCGCCGGACACGCCGTCGAAGGTGAGGCGGACGGCCGGGGCCTCGAGGGCCCGCTGGGCGTCGGCCAGTTCGGCGGGGGCCGGGATGTCCTTGCGCGGGGTGAGGTTGAGGGCGGTGGTCGCGATGCCGGACAGCTGCTTCTTCTGCAGGAAGAACGCGATGAACTTCTGTGCCGCGGCGGCGTTCTTCGCCCGCTTGGGGATCGCGAAGCCGATCAGGTTGGCGTCCGGGGTCTTCGCGGTGGGCGGCAGGATCGACGCCGACTTCCAGCCGGCCGGGACCTGTTGGGCGACCTCGGCGGTGACGTAGTTGCCGTCGATGTAGAAGGCGGCCTTGCCGTTCGCCCAGTTGGTCTCCTGCGCCGGGTACTTGGTGGCGTCGTAGCCGGCGATCAGGTGGCCGCCCCTGACCAACTGCTCGATCTGCTGCGCGGCGGTGAGGACCGCCGGGTCGTCCCAGGTCGCGCCGGACGTGTCGGCGGCGAGCTTGGCGACGTTCACCCCGGCGCCGTTGAGCAGGTAGTCGAAGTACAGCGCGTTGCTCCACGGGTCCTCGCCCTCGGAGGCGATGCAGGCCTTCCCCGCCGATTTCAGGGCGTCGCAGACCTTGAGCAGCCCGGCCCAGTCGGTGGGCGGGGTCGGCATGGCCGACGCGAGGACGGGGTCGGCCGCGTTGTAGAACATGGCGTTGGTGACGACCTCGTACGGGATCAGGTAGTGGTTCGCGCCGGACGGGTCCTTCGGCAGCATGTCGAAGTACTTGGCCGGGATGACCTGCGAGACCGGGACGTTCTCCTCCGGGATCCGCTGGTCGAGCAAGGGCGAGAGGTCGAGGGCCTGTCCGGCCGAGGCGGTGGCGCCGTAGACCTTGTCGTCGGACTGGTCCCACAGGTCCGGTGCCTGGTTGGCGGCGATCGCCGGACCGATCTTCTTGGCGATGTCGCGGCCCGCCCAGGTGATGTCCACCTTGGCGCCGGTGGCGGCGGTGAAGTCGGCGATCGCGGCCTTCAGCACCTTGGCCTGCGGCTCGTCGGCACGCCACATCGACCAGTAGGTGAAGCCTCCGTCGGCCTTCGCGCCGCTGCCCGAGCCGCCGCAGGCGCTCACGCCGAGGGCGAGTGCGGCGGCGGTCGCCGCGCCGACGACGCGGGCGGCGGAGTTGGTCGTTCTGCCCATGGGTGGTTCCTCTCGGTGGCGCGAGAAGCCGCGCGGACGTGTCGTCAGCCGGGGGCCGAGGACGGCGGGCGGCTGGATGGCTGGGACGATACGGTCGGGTTGACCGGTAAATCAAGCGTTCTTGCAGAATTCCCCGACGGCGCGGACCTGGTGGGCCCGGCCGCCGCAACTACCCGTCAAGTAGCGCTGTGCACAGCGGATTTGCGATCCTTGACGCCGCTGCTCCCGTGCCCTACGTTGCACGGAGGCGAATTGACCGGTAAATCGAAGGATCCAGTCATGGTGACGATGCAGGACGTGGCCGAGCGTGCCGGGGTCACGAAGCAGACCGTCTCCAACGTCATCCGGGGGCGGGGCGCCGTGGGCACGGCGACCGCGGCCCGGGTGCGCGCCGCGATCGAGGAACTGGGGTACACCCCCAACCTGGTCGCGCGCTCCCTCGCCACCGGCGCCACCAGGACGGTGGGGCTGTTCGTCCCCACCGTGACCGGCTCCTTCTACGCCGACATCGTCGAGGAGGTCGAGGACGTCCTCGACGCGAACGGCTACCACCTGCTGCTGTGCACCACCCGGCTCGACGGCGAGCGCGCCAAGCGGCACCTGGCCGGACTGACCAGCCGCTCGGTGGACGCCCTGCTGATCGCCGGCGACCGGGACCTGATCGACCACCTGCCGCTCCTGGCCGAGGCCGCCTTCCCGGTCGCCCTGTGCGCCTGGGAGACCGACGCCCCCGACCGCTTCCCGGTGGTCACCATCGACTACGAGCGGGCCGGCCACCTGGCCGGACGCCACCTGCGCGAACTCGGGCACGAACGCGTCGCCGTGCTCGCCAGCCCGGACCACGGCCCGCGGGTGGCCGGCTTCCGGCGGGCCTTCACCGCCGACGGCCTGACCGTCCCGGAGGCCGCCGTCCACCTGGCACCCGAACCCACGCCCGCAGGCGGCTTCGCGGCGGCGACGGCGGCGCTGACGGCCGACCCGACCATCACCGCGGTCTTCGCCACCCACGACGTCCTGGCCCTCGGCGCCCTGGAGGCGGCCCGGGCCTCGGGCCGCTCCGTCCCGCACGACCTGTCGATCGTCGGACACGACGACAACCCGGAGGTCGGCGTGGCCCGGCCGGCGCTCACCACCGTGGCCATCCCCAAGCGGGAGATGGCCCGGGAGGCGATCGAGCTGCTGCTGCGCGCCCTCACCCGGGCGGGCACCCCGGCCAACTCGATCCAGCTGCTGCGCCCCGAGCTGGTCGTCCGGGACAGCACCGGCCCGGTCGGCACCCGCTGACCGGCCGGCCCGCCACCGCCCCGCCGGACCCGCGGTCGGCCCGACGGTGGCCGGCCCGGCCGGCGCGCCGTCCGACCCGGGGCCGACGGCCCCGGCTACTCCCCCGACCTCGCCCGGTGGGCGGCGATCAGGTCGCGGTACCAGGCGTACGAGGCCCTGGGGGTGCGCACCTGCGTGGCGAAGTCGACGTGGACCAGACCGAAGCGCTGACTGAACAGCCCCTCCGCCCATTCGAAGTTGTCGAGCAGGGACCAGGTGTAGTAGCCGCGGACGTCGACGCCCTCGGCGACGGCACGACCGAGGGCGTCGAGGTGGGCGGCCAGGAAGTCGATGCGGGGTTGGTCGGGGTCGGTGAACTCCTCGACGGAGCAGCCGTTCTCGGTGATGGTGACGGGCGGGAGGGCCTTGCCGTACGTGTCGCGGAGACCGAGGAGGAGGCCGGTGAGGGCGCCGGGGACCACGGGCCAGCCGAAGGCGGTGTGGGGGACGTCGGGGATGTCGACGAGGTCGAAGGGCAGGCCCGGGTCGATGGGGGCGGCGACGCGGGTGGGGTTGTAGAAGTTGAGGCCGAGGCCGTCGAGGCCGGGGCTGTGGATGAGACCGAGGTCGCCGGGGCGGACGGCACCGAAGACGTCGTCGGGCACGCCGAGGACGGAGAGGTCGGGGTAGCGGCCGAGCAGCACCGGGTCGGTGAACAACCGGTTGTGCAGGACGTCGTACGCCTCGGCGGCGGCCGCGTCGGCAGCAGAGTCCGAGGCCGGCTCCACCAGTGTCAGGTTGTTGGAGAGCATCACCTCCAGGCCGCGCTCGTGCAGGACCGAGGCGGCCAGGCCGTGACCGAGGAGCTGGTGGTGGGCCGCCGGCAGGGCCTCGAACATCAGGGTGCGGCCGGGGGCGTGGACGCCCAGGGCGTAGCCGAAGACGGTGTGGACGAAGGGCTCGTTGAGGGTGATCCAGGCGGGGATCCGGTCGCCGAGGCGGTCCGCGACGATCGCGGCGTACTCGGCGAAGCGGTACGCGGTGTCGCGGTTGAGCCAGCCGCCGTGGTCTTCGAGGCCCTGCGGGAGGTCCCAGTGGAAGAGGGTGGGGAGGGGCGTGATGCCGGCGCCGAGGAGCGCGTCGACGAGGCGGTCGTAGAAGGCGAGCCCGGCGGGGTTCACCGGGCCGCTGCCGGTGGGCACCACGCGGGGCCAGGCGATGGAGAAGCGGTAGCCGTCCAGCCCCAGGCCCCTCATCAGGGCGATGTCCTCCGGGTAGCGGTGGTAGTGGTCGCAGGCGACCGCACCCGTGTGCCCGTCCCGGACGGCGCCGGGGCGGGTGACGAAGGTGTCCCAGACGGAGGGGCCGCGGCCGTCCTCGTCGACCGCGCCCTCGATCTGGTACGCGGCGGTGGCGGCACCCCAGCGGAACCCCGCCGGCAGGTCGTAGCGGTCCGGCATGGCAGCCTCCTGACGAAAACATGAGGAGTCCTCATATTACTGGCGCCACGCCGGAACGCCAGAGGAGGTCGGGGCCCGGAGCGGTGCCACCCACCCGACCCAGTCAAATGCGGGTCACCCTCCGGCGGACCGCCATGCGGAGTCCGTTCTCCGCTTCTGTTAGCCTCGAGGAATGCGGAGCCATTTCTCCGCTTAACCGTTGTCCTGCTGGAGCCCACACCCATGCCCCGAACAGCCGCCCGCCCCCACTACAACCTGACCTTCGCCGTGCTGCTGCTCGGCGTCGGCGCGTTCTCCCTGCTGCAGTCGCTGGTGGTCCCGGTCCTGCCGACCCTGATGGAGCGCCTGCACACCACCCAGTCCACCGCGACCTGGCTGATGACCGGCTACCTGCTGTCCGCCTCCGTGGCCACCCCGATCCTGGCCCGGATCGGCGACAAGGTCAGTAAGGAGCGGATGCTGATCGTCACGCTCGTCGCCCTCGCCGCCGGGTCCGCGCTGGCCGGAGCCTCCCACTCCGTCGGCCCGATGATCGTCGCGCGGGTCATCCAGGGGACGGGCGGCGCCGTGGTGCCGCTGGCCTTCGGCATCATCCGCGACGAGTTCCCGCCCGCCAAGGTCCGCAGCGCCGTCGGCGTCACGGCCGCGCTCACCGCCGTGGGCGCCGGGCTCGGCCTGATCATGGCCGGACCGATCGTCGACCACCTGGACTACCACTGGCTGTTCTGGGCGCCGATGGTCCTCATCTGCGCCGCCGCGATCGCCACCTACCTCTTCGTCCCCGAATCCCCCGTGCGCGTCCCCGGCCCCATCGACTGGCGCGCCGGGCTCCTGCTCTCCGTCTGGCTGGTGGCCCTCCTGCTCGCGGTCAGCGAGGGGCAGAAGTGGGGCTGGGGCTCCCTGCGGATCCTGGGCCTGTTCGCGGCCGCGGTGGTCTTCGCCGGCTACTGGATCGTGACCGAGCTGCGCTCCGCCTCCCCGCTGATCGACATGCGCGTGATGCGGATCCCGGCCGTCTGGACCACCAACCTCGTCGCGCTGCTCTTCGGCATCGGGATGTACACCTCGATGACATTCCTGCCGCAACTGGTCCAGACGCCCGAGAAGCTCGCCGGCTACGGCTTCACCGCGAGCGTCACCCGGTCCGGTCTCTACATGCTCCCGATGACCGGCGGCATGTTCGCCCTCGGCGTGCTGGCCGGCAGGCTCGCCTCCCGCTACGGCTCCAAGCGCGTGCTGGTCGCCGGCAGCCTGATCAGCATCGTCCCGTTCGCGATGCTGGCCCTCCGGCACGACCACGCCTGGCAGATCTACACCGCCTCCGCCCTGATCGGCATCGGCCTCGGACTCGCCTTCTCCGCCATGTCCGCCATCGTCGTCGAAGCCGTCCTCCCGGCCCAGACCGGCGCGGCCAGCGGCATGAACGCCAACATCCGCACCATCGGCGGGGCGATCGGCAGCGCGGTGGCGGCCAGTATCCTGTCCTCCGGGGTCACGGCCGCCCACCCGTTCCCCCAGGACTCCGGCTACACCAGCACCTTCTGGTTCCTGACCATCGGCGCCGGGCTCGCGGCCGCCGCGTCGCTGGCCATCCCGACGGCCCGGCGCCACCGGAGCGACCACAGCGTGGGATCGCCCCGGCTCACCACGGTGAACCGGTGACCGAGCACGAGGACCGGACCCCGCGATGACCACCCCCCACCGGCCCGCCCCCGGCAAGCCCAAGGCCCTGCGCCGCGACGCGGCACAGAACCGGGAGAAGCTGCTGCGGGCCGCGTGGGAGGTCTTCGCCGAACTCGGCCCCGACGCGGGAGTCGAGGAGATCGCCGGACGCGCCGGCGTCGGCATGGGCACCCTCTACCGGCGCTTCCCCACCAAGGAGTCCCTGCTCGCCGCACTCAGCGACGAGATCCTCGACTCCATCCTCGCCTGCTTCCGCCGCGCGGCCGAACAGCAGCCGGACGGCCGGGCCCTGGAACAGGCGCTCTGGGACACCGGCGCGGTACTGGCCGTCCGCCACGGCTGGCTCACCCGCCTGTGGGCGGCCATCCCCCCGGAGGCCGACGAACGCCGCGCGGAACTGCTCACCCTGGTCGACGACCTCCTCGCCCGCGCCAAGCACACCGGCCGGGTGCGCGAGGAGATCACCCGCACCGACGTCTACGCCGCCCTACTCGCGCTGCGCGTCCTCATCGACGACACCGAGGGCCAGGTGCCCGGCGTCTGGCGCCGCCACCTCGCCATCGTGCTGGCCGGCTTCCGCCCGGCCGCCGAACCCCTCGCCCACCCCGCCATCGACGACACCCTGATCCGCGCCAACACGCCTGCGCGCCAAGCGGACTGAGCACCACCGCACCCGGCGCACCCGACCCGGTGCCGACTCCGGCGGCCCCGAGCGGCCTGTGCGTTCGCGGTGGGCTCTGTGCGCTGTCGAACGCCCACCGCGAACGCATGCCTCCCGACCACCCACCTCGGACGGCCCCCGGGGCGCCGTGCGAGGACCTGATGACCCGTCGGGCGGGCCGATCGGGCCGTCATGCCCCTCGGGAATCCCCCTTACGAACCTCCAAGAGGAACCGATGAACACCACCGCGAACGAGCCGGCGCCGATCGCGCCCCCACCACGAGCCGCCCGCGCCGCCTCCTGCACGCCGACGGCGTTCGAGAAGACCGTCGGCACGCTGCCCGACCTGCCCTGGTTGCTCGGATTCCTGGCGGCGGCCGCCGTCGTACTCGGCGCCGTCCTGACCGGCTGGTGACACCGGATCAGCAGGCCGCCCGCTCCGCGCCCCGATCCCGCGGGTCGATACTGCCGGCCGGTACAACGCGGTTGCCCTCAGGACCCGTTGGTGAATACCCTCCCGCGCACATCGACCTCGGCGCGCGACCGGTGCAGTGACCGAGGAGGTCCGCCGGGTCGCCCCGGCTCCGGTCATCGGTCGGACCCGCCCCGGGCGGTACGGACGGTTCGCCGGCCGTCAGTCGGCGAGTCCGGCGTTGACGAGCGCCTTGATGTACGGGAGGTCGTTGCCCGCCCCCGTCGGGTTCAGGGAGTACTCCAGCCGGTGACGGAGATCGCGGGTGGCGAAGAACCCGTTGTCCCAGCCGGGACGGGAACCCGTCTTGCCCCAGACGTACTCGCCGTTCGGAAGCTGGTAGCGCATGAGCCCGCCGACGCTGTAGCAGGGGTCCTTGACGCAGTTGGTGTTGTCGACGCCGTTCGACACGTCGGGCACCTCGAACACCAGCTCCTGCTGGGCGGGCGGGAGCAGACGCCCCCGGAACAGCGCGGTCAGGAAGCGGTCCAGGTCGGCGGCGGTGGAGATCATGCCGCCTTCGGCCCACGGGTACGGGCTCTGCTCGGTCACGTCCTGTCCGTCGAGGTACACCTCCGCGTGGGGCGAGGGCAGCGCCGGGTCGTCGGCGGCGGGCAGGCTGGTGTGGCTCAGGTGCAGCGGCCGGATGATCCGGCGCTCCAGTTCGGCGGTGAAGGAGCGGCCGGTGACCTTCTCGACGATCAGGCCGAGGACCAGGGAGTTGAGCCCGTTGTACTGCTGTGCGGCGGGCGTTGCCGGCGGCACCTCGTCGGCCGCGGCAGCGAAGGACTCGCGCAGGAAGTCCCCGGGCGCCACGGACTTGAGCTGCCATCCGGGTCCGTCGGCCGGACCGGGGGTCCCGGCGGGCTTGGGCAGGCCGCTGGTGTGGTCGAGCAGCTGGCGCACCGTGACGCCGGCGTACGCCTCGGGCAGGACCTCGGGGACGTACCGCCGTGCCGGTGTGTCCAGTCCGATCCGGTGCTCGGCGACGAGTTGGAGCACCACCGTGTTGGTGAACACCTTGGTGACACTGCCGATCCGTAGGTACGCATCGGCGGTGACCGGGCCGGCGGTGGCGCCCACACCGTCCCTCCTGATCAGTGCGCCCGCGACGACGTCGTCGGGCAGGCGGCCGAGGATGTCCTGCACGGTGGGCGTCGCGGACATCGGGGCGCCGGAAGCAGGCCTCGCGGCGATGGCGGGTGCAGCCGCCCCCGCCGCGAGAGCAGTGGCCAGGGCGACGGTGGTGACGGCGAGACGGATGCGCATCGAGCTTCTCCTGAACGGCGCTCGTGGGACGGGTTGACCGCGCCAACTCTGCTGCGCGCAGCCGGCGCCGCCATCAGTGATCACCCTGATAATGACCCTGGACCGTCCCGTGGGTGATGCGACGCGGTACCCCCACCACATCGGTGCGGCCGCCGCGACCACCGCCCGGGAGCCCTGCCGGGGCGGACGGGGGCGGAGCGGCAGGTGGCCGTTCCTGAGTGCGGTGGTGGCGGGCGGCGCGCTCAGAGGTTCGCCGTGAAGAACGCGGTGAGCTTGTCGACGGCCGGGTCGACGTACTCCTTCCGGTCGTAGAGGTCGACGTGGCTGGCCCCCTTGATCCGGTACAGCTCCTTGGGGCCGGTGGCGCGCTGGTGGACTTCGACGGCCATCCAGTCGGTGACGGCCCTGGTGCCCACGATCTGGAGCAGCGGCCGGGGGCCGATCAGCAGGACGGCGTGGAAGGCGTCGAAGGCGGCCAGCTTGTCGATGCTGGGCCAGGCGAGGGTCCTGGCGGAACGCTCGTGCCGGCCACGGGCGGTGCAGTAGTACTCGAACCCCTCCACCGCGTGCTCGCCACCGAGTTCACGGGCCTGTTCGGCGCTCTCCGGGAAGACCGGCAGGGCGCCGGGGTCCTCTCCGCGGGCCGCCAGGGTACGGGCGTGGGCGGCCGCGTCGAGCAGGCTCAGGAAGACGGCCGGGTCCTGGGTGCCGGCAGCGCCGAGCCGGAACTGCCGGGCCACGTCGACGCCGCTGACGGTGGCGACGGCCCTGACCCGGCGGTCCCCGCCCGCCGCGGCGAGCGAGTAGCCGCCGGAGGCGCAGATGCCGAGGAGCCCGATGCGGGCGGCGTCGACGTCCTCGCGAAGGCTCAGGTAGGAGACGGCCGCCTTGAAGTCCTCGACCCGCTGGCCGGGGTCCTCCAGGCCCCGGGGCAGGCCGCCGGACTCGCCCTGGTGCGCGGCGTCGAAGGCGAGGGTGGCGAAGCCGCGCTCGGCCAGCCGCCGCGCGTACAGGCCGGAGGACTGCTCCTTGACACTGGTGCCGGGGTGGCCGACCACGAGGGCGGGCCACGGGCCGGCCGCCGCCGGGGCGTCGGGCGTGTGGAGGTGGGCGGCGATGTCGATGCCGGCGCTGTCGAAGGTCACGCTCATGCGGGCCATGGAAGGTCTCCTGGTGGGGCGGAAGGCTGTGGCGGAAGGCGGTGCCGGACGGGTGGGCGGGAGGGGGGTACCGGACGGGTGGGCCGCCGGTGTGCGTGCCCGTGCGAAGGCGCTCCGGGTCGTACTCACCCTGGTGCGGACCGCGGGATCGCCGCATCAGTCAGTTGACCGTCGAACGCGACCTGGTTCCGCCCGTGCTGGTCCCCCGGGCGGACTTGGGTGCGTGCGGCGCCCGTCCGGATCGACCGTCATCTGACGGATCTCCCCTGGCCGCCATGGCGGCAGGGTGAAGGCGCCGAAACCCCTGCCGCCCGAGAGGGCCGGGCCAGGGGGCGCACACCGCGCGTCGGCCGGGCTGATCACACTTCCGCGGAAGGACTCCCCCATGGCAGGCAGCAACATCAGCAGGCGTCGGTTCTCCACCGTGGCGATCCGGGCCGCCGCCGTCCTCGCGGTGGGCGCCACGGTGGTCGGCGGCACCGCGAGCGCGCCCGCGCCGGCCGCCGGCACGGCCGGCGCTAAGCCGACGATCGTCCTGGAGCACGGCGCGTTCGCCGACGCGTCCAGCTGGAACGCGGTGATCAAGCGGCTGCAGGCGGACGGGTACCCGGTCGTGGCCCCCGCCGACCCGCTTCGCGGGCCCGCCTACGACGCGGCCTCGCTGCGCGGCCTGACCGGCCACCTCCCGGGGCCGAAGATCCTGGTGGGCCACTCCTACGGGGGCTCGGTCATCAGCACGGCCGGCGCGGACGACCCCGAGGTCAAGGCCCTGGTGTACGTGGCCGCCTTCCTGCCGGCCCCCGGGGAGACGGCGCTGGAGCTGACGGGCAGGTACCCCGGGTCGACGCTGGCGGGCGCCCTGGACCCGGTGACCTACCCGGGCCCGGACGGCACGAGCACCACGGACCTGTACATCCGGACGGACGCGTTCCGTCACCAGTTCGCCGCCGATGTGCCGGCCGGCCAGGCGGCGCTGATGGCCGCCACCCAGCGCCCGATCGCCCAGCGCGCCCTGGAGGAACCGGCGACGGTCGCCGCCTGGCAGCAGAAGCCGAGCTGGGACGTCGTCACGACCGAGGACCTCAACATCCCCGCGGCGGCCCAGCTCTTCATGGCCCGGCGGGCCAACGCCCACGTCACCGAGGTGGCGGCCTCCCACTCGGTCGCCGTGGCTCGTCCGGAGGTCGTGGTCCGGGTGATCGAGGAGGCCGCGCGGGCGACCCGTTGACACTGCCGGGGGCGCGTCGGTCCGGGGCGGGCGCACCTTGACGCCAAGTCAACTCGCGACCGCGTTCATAACCGCTCGAACCGGTTACTCCGATCCGACGGATCACCAGAGTGCGGCCCCGATCGACGCACACCCGCCACCTCGCCAGACCCGGAAAGGCATACCGGCCGCGCCGGCGTGCGCCCCTCCGAGCCACTCGAGGCGAGCGCCGCCATGCAGCACACATCGGCTCTGTTCCAAGCGAGTTGGCGATACATCAAGGGCCCTGCGGCGGGCATCCGAGGCAGCGACAGCAGACACCCGCGAACGTCTCGCCCGCCGGTCGCGCGCCGAACGCAGGGTTGACGCCCCACAAGAGGCCCAACCATAATCGTCACCGGTTCAACCGGTTATTCCTCAGGGCCGCCTCACGGCCCCGGACACAGGGAGACAGACCAATGGGAGTCAGCTACACCGGAGTGGTCACCGTCATGGGAGAGGGTCGCAACGGAGGCCAGGTCGCCGCGAGTGACGGACTCCTCGCCACCCCGCTCGCCATCCCGAAGGAACTCGGCGGCGCCGGCGGGGCGACGAACCCGGAGCAGTTGTTCGCCGCCGGCTGGGGGGCATGCTTCCTGGGGGCCGTGCGCCGGGCCGCCGCCGCACGGAAGGTCCGGCTCACGAGCACCGCCATCACCGTCGAGGTGACACTGACCCACGGCGACGACGGCGAGTTCGGCCTGGGCGCGGTCCTCAACCTCGAACTCGGCGGTGTGGAGCAGGAGATGGCCGTGGAGCTGGGCGACGCGGCACACCAGCTGTGCCCGTACTCCAAGGCGACGCGCGGAAACATCCCGGTCACCGTCAACGCCACCGCGCTGGCCGGCTGACCCGCTCACGAGCCCCAGCCCGGGCCGCCCGGGTCCCCGCGCCACCCAGGCCGTGCCGGGGCCGGCCGGCCTCAGCGGCGGGCCGGCCCCGGCGAGGTGCTCACGACGCGGCCCCGCTGTGCTGGCGGGCGCGGTAGGTGGCGGCCTTGACCCGGTTCCCGCAGGTCCTCATCGCGCACCACTCGCGCCGGTGGCCGCGCGAGCGGTCGAGGTAGACCTGGGTGCACTCGGGTCGGGCGCACTCCCGCAGGAGGGCCGCCTCGTCTCCGCCGATGATCTCGACGGTCTCCCGGGCCAGGGCCGCGAGCCCTTGGGCCACGCTTCCGGTCCTGGTGGCGCCGTCGGTGTGCAGGCGCAGCGTCACCGGCAGCCCGGCGGCGTGCTTGTTCACCTCGGCGACGGCCCGCGGCGGCAGCGGCTCGCCGTCGAGGCGGGCGACGACGAGCGAGTAGATCGACTCGCGCAGGTCCACGGCGATGGCGAGGTCGGTCTCGTCGGCACCGGGCGCGGCGTCGAGCATGCCCGCCTCGACGAACCACGCGTCGAGCTGGTCCGGGGTCGCCAGCTTCTCCGTCGGGGCGGCCCTGCGCCGTGCGCGCAGGGTCCCGACGAAGTCGAGAGGCAGGGTCCCGCAGGGAAAGGCGTGGATCACATCACCAGTTTGACAAGTTATGGGTGAGCACGCAATGCCCGCCCCTCGGACGCACCTTCCCGCCGACGCTTCGGACGACGGGCCCCACTCACAGCCCCCGTACGGCCTCGCCATCACCTCGCCGACCCGTCGTCAGCGCACCGTCACCCTCCAAGCCGGTCACGGGCCAGCCGCTGGGCCCCACCGGCACCCCACACTGCCCCGGGTGCTGACCGTCATATGACCGATGTCCCGGCCCTCCGGTGGGCGGAAGAGTGCGGGGCGGCGAACCGTGTGCACCGGCCCGCCACCGGCTCCGCCCGACGCCCTGACGCTCTGCGCCCTTGTGCTCGGAGCCCTTGTGCTCTGTGCCCTTGTGCTCCGGGTGGAGCCACCCGGCGACAGCCGCCCCGTGCACCTGGGTACGCCCCGACCGGCCCCTGTCCCGCGCAGGGGACGCATCCGCTTCTCTCGGAAGGCATCACATGATCGACAGGCGCAATTTCAACAAGGCTCTGGGGCTGGGTGCCGGGGCCGCCGCGCTCTCGCTGACCGGCCTGCAGGGGGTTTCGGACGCCGCGCCCGTCCCGGGCCGCTCCGGAAAGGCCCCGGCCGTGCCCGCCGTCACCCCGGGCAGCCACACGACCTTCCCGCCCCTGAAGCAGGTGGAGGCCGGGCTGCTGAACGTCGGGTACGCCGAACTCGGCCCCGCGCACGGGCCGGTGGTCCTGTGCCTGCACGGCTGGCCGTACGACATCCACAGCTACGTCGACGTCGCCCCGCTCCTCGCCGATCTCGGGTACCGCGTGATCGTCCCCTACCTGCGCGGCCACGGCACCACCCGGTTCCTGTCGCCCCGGACGGTCCGCAACGGCCAGCAGTCCGCCATCGCCCTGGACGTCATCGCCCTGCTGGACGCCCTGCGGATCGACCGCGCGGTCGTGGCCGGCTTCGACTGGGGCTCCCGGACCGGCGACATCCTCGCGGCCCTCTGGCCGGCGCGGGTGAAGGCCCTGGTCTCGGTGAGCGGCTACCTCATCACCAACCGCGAGGCGCAGCTGGAGCCGATCTCGGCAGCCGCCGAGCACACCTGGTGGTACCAGTACTACTTCGCCACCGAGCGCGGCCGGAAGGCCATGGAGGACCGGAAGCTCCGGCGCGATCTGACCCGCCTGGTCTGGCAGTTGGTCTCCCCCACCTGGAAGTTCGACGACGCGACCTTCGAGCGCACGGCGGCCGCCTTCGACAACCCGGACTACGCCGCGATCGTCATCCACAACTACCGCTGGCGGCTCAGCCTCGCCGAGGGGGAACGCCGCTACGACCGCTACGAGGAGCGGCTGGCCCGCAAGCCCGTCATCACCGTGCCGACCATC
Organism: Kitasatospora sp. NPDC001539; assembly: GCF_040298565.1. Taxonomy (NCBI): domain Bacteria; kingdom Bacillati; phylum Actinomycetota; class Actinomycetes; order Kitasatosporales; family Streptomycetaceae; genus Kitasatospora; species Kitasatospora sp. NPDC001539. Next base: position 33,620 of record NZ_JBEPAK010000030.1, read on the forward strand.
ACCCTGGACCCGGCGCTGGACCCGTTCACCGCTCCCGGCGACGGCTCCTCCTACCGGGCCATGTTCACCGGGGCGTACGAGCACCGGATGCTCGCCGGCGTCGGCCACAACCTGCCGCAGGAGGCTCCGACAGCGTTCGCCCAGGCGGTCGTGGACGTGGACCACTTCTGAGCGGAACAGCGGGACAGCGGGACAGCGGGACAGCGGGACAGCGGGACAGCGGGACAGCGGGACAGCGGAACCGTCGACGGGGTCCGGCCACGGCCGGACCCCCTCGCCCTTTCTCCGCCGAGAGCCGCGGCCTGCCCACTCATGACAAGGGCGGGCAGGCCGCGGCGGGTTCGGGCGGGTCAGTTCCGGGTGGCGGCGGCGGGGCCGCAGCGGAAGCCGGCGTCGCCGGTGTCGCCGCCCTGGCCCTCGCCCTGGCCCTGGCCCTGGCCCTGGCCCTGGAACCGGGCGACGGAGGGGTACGGGCAGACGTTCCGGCTGACCGCCTGGCCGTAGGCGTTGGTCACGGTGGCGGGCAGCGTCCGTGGGGCCTTGCCGTGCTCGACCCAGGCCGTCAGCGCGGCGAGGTCGTCGGTCCCGCTCAGACCGCAGTGCACGGCGCCGGGCACGAGGAAGAGGCGGTAGAAGTCATCGACCTTCTGGGCCCCGCCCATCCGCCGCTCGACCTGCTGGCGGTACCGGACGGTGCCCTCGGCGGGGATGAACTGGTCGGCGAGGCCGTGCCAGGTGAGGAGCTTGCCACCGGCCTTGCGGAACCCGGAGAGGCCGGGGTCGTCAGTGCCGATGATCCGGTCGTACTCGGCCTGGGACTGCCTGAACAGCTGGGCGAACCGCTCGTAGGTGATGGCCGGGACGTCCGCGACGGGCTGCTTCTGCACCCACGACGTCACCCACGCGGCCGGCACCGGGAAGGGCGCGCCCACCCGCCGGCCGCTGTCGTCGACGGTGGTGCCCGCGAGGGCGCTCAGGTCGGCGCCGACCGGGACGCCGGACCACAGCTTCCTCCCCGCCGGGGTGCGCGGCCCGTCCCAGATCCGGCGCACCACCTCCGCGTCGGCCGCGGTGATGGTCAGCTGCCGGCCCTCGCACTCGACGGTGCTGCCGACCAGTCGGCGCGGGTCGTAGCCGCACGCGCCCGGATCGGCCAACAGGCCGTCCGCGGAACCGTCCTGCGCGTCGCAAGCGCGGACGGCGGCTTCGGTGAAGGCCTTGAACTCGCACCCGGTCGGGTAGGTCCCCTCCTCGTTCATCACCACCTGCGGCCACAGGGTGGCGACCTCGAACTCGTCCCAGTTGACGGCGGGCGCGTTGGCGAGGATGCCGTCGTAGTCGTCCGGGTACTGCTGGGCCTCCGCGTAGCCCTGGCGTCCGCCGGTCGAGCAGCCGTTGAAGTAGGAGTAGGAGGCGGCGCGGGCGTAGTGGCCGACGATGACCTCCTTGGCGACGACCGCCGCCTCGTGTTCGGACCGGGACGCGAAGTTCTCCAGCAGCGCGGTGTCGACCCGGCCGTCGCCCCTCAACGCCCACCGGGTGTCGAGGTACGAGCTGACGCCCGCGTCGGTGGTCGCGGCGGCGTAGCCGCTCTTGACCGCCGCCGCGAGGCCCGTGCCGTAGTCGCCGGCCGCGTAGGCGCTGCCGCCGACCGTCTGCAACCGGCCGTTCCACTTCTGCGCCGGCAGCCAGACCCGCACCTTGGCGTGCTCGCCCTGGCCGGGGTGGGTGAGGGTCACCGTGATGTCGCAGAACGCCGGTACGTCGGGGACGTGGTTCTCGCCCAGCGGGAACACCGCGGGGACGTCCACCGTGCCCGCGGCGTGCGCGACCGCGGTGACGCTCTCCACCTGGGTGCCGGGCGGGGCCTTCAGCGCGGGGGCGGTGCAGCTGTACGGGGCGGCGGCGGAGCCGCCCGCTGCCGCCGAGGCGCTCGGCGCGGACAGCGCGGCGGCCAGGGGCACCGCGGCCGTGAGTACTGTCACCAGTCTTTTCATCAAGTGCCTTTCTTGGATGTGAGGTTGGATCGCTCCGGCAGGGGCGCGCTACGGCGTGCGCGGGGTGTTCCGCTTTTTCGGGGAGGGCGGCAGGCCCACGGACCGGCGGACCGGCGGACCGGCGTCGGCCGCCATCCATGGCCGGGTCCGCCCGCCCTCCCGTGGGCCGACGGGACCAACAGTGCCCGGCGTGGCAGCCCGGCACATCAGTCAGTTGACGGCGGATCACCACCTTCCTGGGCCGCTCCGCGCCCGAACGGCGGGACGGGAGTGGCGGTGGCGGAACCTGACGGTCGGCGCGGCTGCGCCGCAGGCCGCGGCCGTCGGCCGGGCGAAGGTCGCCGACGTGCGCGCCCGGCCCGCGTTGCTTAGGTCATTCGACGGTCCACCGTGCACAGCGCATAACCGATCTAGACGGTTATCCATGGCGACGCCAGATCGCCTCATCCTGGCCAAGCACCAGCAATCAGCCGACGCATGAACCGAAGCAGCGCCGCCCCACAAGACGACGACGCCCAAGAGGCGCTTTCCATAACCGTTCCAACAGGTTATTCTCATGCCGTAGGCGACACGGCCCCGCTCCCGACGCGAAGCTCGCCGGGAGCACGCCGCACTGCGCCTGCGCACCCCGTCCACAGCACGACCACGTGCGGGAGGTACCCGATGAAACCTCGCAAGGACACGTCCGCCCCGGCTCCCGAGCCCGGACGGGACCGCTTCCGCGAGCTGCCCGAGCGGATCCGACCGGAGAGCACGTTCGTCTCCGTGCCGACATCGACGGTCGATCCCGGGCAGGGCGGGTTCAGCCACGACGACTGGCTGACCCGGAACACCTGGTGCGGCAGCCTGATCTGAAAAGCCCACGGCAGCCCACGGCGGCCCGCGCCAACCCACAGCGCCGCGACCGGCGACGCCGCGCCACCCCCGGCCCGACCGGCCACGGCAGGCCCGACCGCCCACGGCCGCCGCCATGGGGCGACGCCTCCGCGACCGGGCTCACCGCCCGGCGCGGTGCGAGCTCATTCCGCCAGGGCGGCGGCGATGCGGCGGACCGTCTCGCGACGCCGCTCCCGGTCGGCGAGGCCCACCACCGCCAGCACCTCCGGGTTGGCCGCGGCCCACAGCATCGCGAGGTGGACGAGCAGGGCGAACAGGACCTCGGGCTCGAAGCGGTCGGAGACCAGTCCCCTGGCCTGCGCCGCGGCGATCGCGGCACTCCTGGAACGCACCTCGGCGACCCCGAGCTCGTTGAGCGCGTCGCCGCGCTCCAGGCGCTGCCAGGTGATGATCCGGGGGATGTCCGGGTACTCGGCGTAGAGGTCGCTCAGGCCGGCCGCGAACCCGGGCAGGTCGTCCACGTCGACCTGCACGCCCGTGACGATCTGTTCGACCAGCTCGTTCCAGACCGCGTCGAACAGTCCAGCCTTGTTCCCGAAGTAGTGGTAGATCTGCGCCTTGTTGCTCCGGGCGGCGGCGGCGATGCGGTCGACGCGGGAGCCGTTCAGGCCGTGCGCGGCGAACTCGGCGCGCCCGGCCGCGATGAGTCTGCGCCTCGTTGCTTCGGCGTCACGCTCCATGCGTCCAGCTCCTAACTAACCGTTTACTTGACAGGTCCACTTTCACACAGTGTAATCAACTAACCATCCAGTTGAACCGGCTGGGTCAGCGGTACCTCGGGGTAGGGGGAGGAAACCGGGCATGGAACCGGGCATGGTGATGGTCGGTCGGGACGACGAGCGGGCGCGGCTGTCCGCGTTCGTCCGGGTCCCCGACGGACAGGCCCTGGTGCTCAGGGGGGAGGCTGGAGTCGGCAAGAGCGCCCTGCTCGACCTGGCGGCCCGGCTCGCGGCCGCGGACGGTCACCTGGTGATCCGCGCCACCGGGGTCGAGGCGGAGACGGAGCTGCCCTACGCCGGGCTGCACCAGCTCCTCTACCCGCTGCTCGCGGACGGCGGCCAGCCCGGCCGGAGACAGCCGAACGCCGTCGTCCGCACGGCGTTCGACGCCGTGACCAGCCGGGTGGACGCCCCGCCGCCGTCCGTCATGGCCCTCGGCATCGCCGTGCTCGACCTGCTGTCCTCGACGGCGTCCAAGCGGCCCCTGCTGCTCGTCCTCGACGACGGCCAGTGGCTGGACGACGCGAGCGCCGACGTCTGCGGGTTCATCGGCCGCCGACTGGCCGGCAGCCCCGGCGTCAAACTCCTGGTCGCCGTGCGCAGCGACATCGCCTCGCGGTTCGACACCGCGGCGCTGCCGGAGGTGCCGGTCGGCGCGCTGGCGGACGCGGACGCCACCTGCCTGCTGGACCGTCACCACCCCCACCTGGGCAAGCAGGTGCGCGCGCTCGTGCTGGACACGGCCCGCGGAAACCCCCTGGCCCTGCTGGAGCTGCCCACCCACCTCGCCTCCCGCCCCGGCGACCGCGCGCCGGAGGACCTCCTCGGCCCGGACGCCGTACCGCTGCCCCGGCGGATCCAGGAGATCTACGCCACCCGTCTCGCCCGCCTCGACCACACCGTCCGGGCGCAGCTGCTCACGGGTGCCCTCGACGGCGCGACGGCCAGGTCGGGCGACGGCCCGGCCCCGGCCGTGCGGTACCGCATGCGCGGCGTCGACGAAGCGGTCGCGTGCGGTCTGCTGGTCGTCGAGCCGGCCACCGGCGAACTCGCCTTCCGGCACCCGCTCGTGCGCTCGAGCGTCGTCCAGCTGTCCACGCCCGACCAACGCCGCGCCGCGCACCGGGTGTTGGCGCAGGTCCACCAGGAGCACCCGGAGCGGCGCGCCATCCACCTGGCGGCCGCCACCCTCGACCCCGACGAGGACGTCGCCGCCGTCCTGGAAGCCGCCGCCCGGTCCGCGACCCGGCGCGGCGGGGCGCACGTGGCCGTGTCCTGGCTGACCCGCGCCGCCGAGCTGAGCGAGAACCGCGCCGAGCGCTCCAGGCGGCTCGCTGACGCGGCGTACGTCGCCGGGCAGGCCGACCGGCTCGACCAGGCCCACAGCCTCGCGCTCGCCGCCGCGCCCGGAGAGGGCGACAACCCCGCTGCGGTCCTCGCCAACGCCTACCTCGCGCTCTACCAGAACGGCGACGTGCGGGCCACGCACCGCCAGGTCGCGGCGGCGGTGGAGCGGCTGCGCGACGGCGGGACGGACCGGAACGGCCCGACCGGAGCCGGAAGCGGCCCGGACCAGCACGACGCGGACCACCACGCCCCGGACCGGAGCGACGAGCACCGGAGCGACGAGGCCCATCACGCCCCGGACCGGAGCGACGCGGACCAGCACGCCCCGGGCCGGAACGACGAGGTGCTCGACCGGCTGGTGAGCCTCCTGCTCGCCGTCAGCCAGTTCGCCGGGAGCCGTGCCGCGTGGCAGCGCACCCACGAGATCCTCGCCTCCCTCGGCGGCCTCGCCACCGAACGGGCCTGGATGTACGCCCACACGTGGAGCGACGTGGTCCGGCATGGCGCCGGCTGGTCCGAGAAGGTGGAGCGGGCCTCGGCGGACCTGGAGAACCAGGATCCGTGGGACGTCGCGCGCCTGGCCGTGTCCGCCTACCACCTCGACGTCCTGAGCCCGCTGCGGCCGTACCTGGAGCGCGTCGTGGACCGTGAACTGGACACCGGCGCGACGTCCAGCGGCATCGTCATGCTGCACCTGATCATGCTCGACCAGCTGGCGCTCGGCCAGTGGGACGCCGCGGAACGCACCGGGCAGCGTGCCCTGACCCTGGCGGTGGAGCCCGGCAACCACTTGTTCGCGTACCAGACACGGGCCTACCTGGCCCAGCTCGCGGCCGTGCGCGGTCGGGTGGAGGAGGCACGCGACCTCCAGGCCGCCGTCGACGCGTGGGCCCGTCCGCGCGGTGTCGGGTTCCTGACCCAGCTCGCGGAGGCCGTCGGCGCGACCACCGCCCTCAGCGCGGGCGACTACGAGACCGCCTTCCTCTACGCCATCGGCATCACCGCTCCGGGAGCGTTCCGGCCCTACACCCACCAGGCGTCGCGGACCCTCCTCGACCTCGTCGAGGCGGCCCTGCACACCGGACGTGCCGAGCAGGCCCGGGTCCACGCGCTCGCCGCACGGGACGCCGGCCTGCCCGAGATCTCCCCGCGCCTGGCCCTGATCACCCACGGGGCCCTGGCGGTCACGGCCGACGACGAGGAGGAGGCCGCGCGCATGTACGCACGCGCCGAGTCCCACCCGGCCGCCGAACGGTTCCCGTTCGAACTGGCCCGGATCCGGCTGGCGTACGGGATCCGCGTGCGCCGCACCCGCGGCGGCGCGGCGGCCCGCACCTCCCTCGCCCTGGCGGCCGAGGCGCTCACCAGGCTCGGCGCCACTGCGTGGGCCGAGCAGGCGCAGGCCGAGCTGAGGGCCGCCGGGGTCGCACCCCAGTCCCCGGCCCCCACCGGGGTGCCGCTGACGTGGCAGGAGCGGCGGGTCGCCGAACTGGCCGCCGGCGGCCTGACCAACAAGGAGATCGGCGAACAGATCCGCCTCTCCCCCCGCACGGTCAGCGCCCACCTCTACCGCGCCTTCCCCAAGCTCGGCATCACCACCCGCGCCGCGCTCCGCGACGCCCTGACCCGGATCGACCACCACTCCGCCGCGCCCTGACCGGGGCCCGGTGGACCTCTCCCCGCCCGGGCCCTCGACGACCGGTGCCGGTGCGCCGCGCCCGGTACGGCACGGTCGGCAGCCGCCCGATCCACCCGGACGGCGCGGCGCGTGCGACCGGCGCCGAGGGCGGGTCACCGGGGCCCGTCGGTCCGGCGCAGGTGGTGGCTCACGTCGCCGACCAGGGTGATGCGGACCCGGCGTTCCGCGAACTGCCACCGGCCGTCCCGGCGTTCGAAGCGGTCGTGGTAGCGGCCGGCGGCGACGGGCTGCAGGGGGAAGCCGGGCAGCGCCTGAAGGACGGTCACGTACGAGCGTGCGGCCGCCGTGCCCGCCCGCTCGTCGACCTCGACGGCGATGTTGGTGGTGACGTGATGCGTGCGCGGTGTGCCGTCGGCATGGACGACCAGGGTGTCCCGGAACATCCGCTCGATCGCCCCGGCCCCGCGCACGGGCTCGCCCCCGCCGGTGAAGGTGGCGTCGGCGAGGAGGGCGCCGAGGCCCGCGAAGTCGCCGTCGTCGACGAGTTCGGCGTAGCGGGCGATCAGGTTCTCGATGGCGCGGTGGCTCGCCGCCGGATCGGTGGACGGTTCGGTGGATGCGGGCACGGGCTCTCCCGGGTGGGACGGATGTGGTGCGGAGCGGGTCCGACGACGGACCCGC